>JAZDHG010000015.1:0-9713 GCA_043806135.1 Candidatus Omnitrophota bacterium | reverse complement strand
CATACTGCTTTTAAATTGGCTTAAATTCACTGTTTTCAGCCAGGTTCAATTTAATAAAAAAACGCTCAGGGCTTTTTGACAACTGTCTCATCCCTGAGCGCTTTAGAGATTTTACTACTTAATAATACGTGCGTCAACAACTATTTAACCTTAAGTCAATAGCTTGTTTTTTACGCTTTTTTCTTCTTTTCTTATGCCTGCCCGCCGTGCTTTGTGGTGGGAGCTATCAGCCATCAGCTATGAGTCCCTTGTCCTCTATAGCCCCTTGCCCTTCGCAGCCTTAGCGAAGTAGGGTTACCAAAGGAGGTAGCGTAGGAGGATTAGACAAAACTTTTTAAAACAAATCTACTTTTTTATTTATACTAAATAAAACGGGGCAAAGTAACTATTAGCCACTTTGCCTCGTCTGTATGTCCTAATTATCTTTCACTTTTAGCGTAATACTCCAGCCATAAATTTGGCGAGGCTCGCCAGTGTTAACTTCTTGGTCGTGCTTGGCGGTAATACGTGAAACCTACTACGATTACGCCTTTTTTCTTATCAACATCCCCAAAAGTCCTAGCAGCGCCGGCCCCAGCAATAATATACTCATTGGCTCAGGCACAGGATTACTATCAGCAGAGGTGGCATCATCAGCAAGCAATAACCCATCATTTGGGATAACAGACAGTTCTTCACCTTTGGGAAATACGTCTGGTCCTTCATCATCGACTACTGAAGTTTGTTCGTTTGCGACATAACTATTAGAATTACCCCAATTGAGACAGCCAGCGGTGCTGACCATAAGTATTCCAATCAATAATATTCTAAGACCTGTCATAAATTTCATTTTTTCCTCCCTCATTAAATAATATTCAATTTAAATTTTTTTATTTCGCTAAATATTTTACTCTTACACTGCTCTACTTGCAACTCTTTTTAATTTAAAACTTTCCCCTTAAATACAACTAAAAAAGTCATAAAAAGAATTCTTAATTCACCGAGAAGGCACATCTTCCTGATATAAAGCAGATCCAGTTTTACTTTTTTTCTAACATCATTCAATGTCTTATCATATCTGTGCCTGATCTGAGCAAGCCCTGTTATCCCGGGCCTTACATCCAATCTTTTTTCATACTGAAGCACCTTTTTCTTAAGACCTTCAACGATTTCAGGACGTTCCGGTCTAGGCCCAACCACACTCATCTCACCTTTTAATACATTAATAAACTGAGGGATTTCATCAATATGAGATTTTCTAATAAAATCACCAATAACAGGTATTACTCTGGGGTCATAATCTTCATTTGCCCATACTGCACCTGTAGTCTTCTCTGCATCCGGAATCATCGAACGCAGCTTATATATTTTAAATATTCTGCCATTCATCCCTACACGAGTCTGAGTATAAAAAATAGAACCATGGGGAGAAAAAACCTTAATTAAAAGCGCAGAAACAGCTACCAGAGGAAAAGTCAACACTATCCCCACACTAGCCATAACAATATCAAAACCTCTTTTCATTTTAGAAAACTGTCTCTGAGCATACCTCAAGACCGCACTGCCGGCTCCAAGCAAAACAGCTAATATCCCGTAAGGCTCTAACGCAGTTATTTGTTCCGCTGACATTGCCATAACTTTGGGTATTACCAGCAGCGAGTATACGATCACTGCAACACCCATTATTTTAATATTTACTTTTGCTACTTTTCTAAATAATTGCATTTACTCTCTTCCTTCTATAACTTATTACGCTCTTCTATCACTAGCAAATACCATGCCCATCTTAAAGCTTTTTTCTATTTTCTCTGTTTTTCTAGGCTTTTCTATTAATTCTACAATTAAATCACTTAAGTTCTTTTTAAAAGTATTAATTAATGCGCATTTATTTTCAATTTTTGCTTTAATAAAATTATCTGGGATTTTGTACAGGAAAAACAACGCTGTATAATTTTATTTCTACACTTTAATATTTATGCTCTCATCTTAAGCAGAAAATTTATAATGTTTTAAGTATACCACAACTTTAATATTTTGCAATAGCTAAATAAAAAACTTTTTTATTGATTATAAATTGAGAATTTGTAAAAAAACACTTTAAAATCTGCTCTCAAAAAATACATATTTACGCTCTTAAGCAGGAAACAATTTACTTGTTTTATTTTATCACAACTTTATTATTTGGCAAGTACTAATTAAAAAAAGTTTTATTATTGATTATAAATCGAGAATTATTTTTGGCTTTATTGTGGTTTGATTTTAATAAACTACTACATTTTGTGCTTTATCTAGTTGCGTACTACTCTATACTCGCTTTTTCAGCTTTTCACTTGTCACTCATAACTAGTAATTCATAGCTAACTATACGTCCCTCGTCCTAGCGCAGCGATCGTCTCTCGTCCTTCGGTTTCACTCGTAACTAGTAATTCATAACTAACTATGCGTCCCTCGTCCTAGCGCAGCGGTCATCCTTCGCACTTCGGTCTTTCTCTCGTTACTCGCTACTTGCTTCTCGCTAATCGCTGTAAGCTAAATTTGCTTTTACCATGAGCTATGAGCCATCAGCTGTCAGCTAATTAAGCAACTCATTAAGGTATGGCATCATATTTTCAATAAATTCTTTCAGCCTTTGCAACGCTTCTTGCTCATTATTATTTATAATTGAAGTAGATATCCGGATCTGACCTCCGCTTTGAGGAGACCTCTTCAGAAAAGAAGATATCAGTTTGAATCTCTGGCCAACGTAACTGTTAAAGAATTCATTCCCTGCGATAAACCAATATAAATAAATATCCTTATTACCGGATTTTTCAACTAAAAGTTTATTCACAGGAATATGCAATCCAGGCAACTTTACTAGAACTTTACTTGTAATTGCTCTCCCCTCTCCACTAAGGCAGTTTTCCGGAGGATCAGATGTTTTATGTGTTTCTTTAGAGAATATCAGATAAAATAAAATCGGAGGCTCACCGTCTTTGAAGTAACGCCTCATAACCACATTTTTTGTCTCTAAGATTTCGTAAATACTATCTTTAAGTTCAACATCTTTTGATTTATAAAGTCCAATCTCATTCGGCAGATTAATAACTCTTTCATCGAGTCCTGGATCAATATCAGCACTCTTAAAAACAAAGGATAATCCCGCTCCAATAATAAGGATCACAACTAAAACCAAAAATCTCTTATCCATATTCTAAGTATCCGATTACAAGTTATTAGTTACGCGTTCTGACCGAAGTCCGAAAGACGACCATTCGCTCCGCTCTTTAGGACGATGGACGAACGTTCTCTTTGTTCGCTAAAAACACTATTTTTTACAAAACTTATCCGATTTTTATCTACTTCTGCTTTTAGCCGTTGCTACCGTTGCCTTTTAAACCGATACGGGCATCGCAACCGCTCACCTTTTTCCGTTTTTAACTAGTAATTTATAACTAGGTGCATATCAGTGTTCATCCATATTTTTTTATCAGTGTTTATCTCAAATGCTTCTACTTTTAACTTTTACCTTTTTACTTCTTACTTAAACCTGCGTCCTTCGTCCTAGCGCAGCGATCCTCCTTCGGACTTTGGGTTTTTCTCGCTACTTGCTACTCGCTCCTTGCTACTCTCTTCTTTACCACTTACAAGTAGGCTATTCACCGCGATCATTCCTACAGCTGCCACTGCGAATAATAGATACCCTGAAAAGTCATGTACCCAACCCTGCGCTGCTTTCATGCCGTATACTTCACCTACCCATCCCAGTAAAACTATCCTCATTACATTGGCAAATATTGCTATAGGAAACGCCGTCAGAAAAAGAATCCATTTTTTTAACAGGTTATGTTTTGTCATATAAGCAAAAGCCGCTCCAAAAGCTAAAAGAGCTATTAACGACCTAAGCCCGCTGCAAGGAGCCTCTATTTCCAGGTAGGATCTTGACATTTTAATGATGCTCCCATCTCGAACAGCCTCCAGACCAATATTATTTAATAAAACTGCAGCCATACTTCCAGCAAAAAGTTTCATTCTAATAACGATATTTGAAATTAGAACCAAAGGAGCAGGGATCATAAATCCTAAATAAAGAAGAGGAAATTGAGTTTTTCTTAAAATTTCGCCGCCGAAAAAGTAAAGTATTATGCCAAAAAGCATTATCACAAACGACACGGCGGAAAAAAAATAGAACTTTATTAAAGTTCCGGCTATATGCGATATTAAAGCCATAACCATAAGGATGATACCTTTATTAGAGGGCACAAGCTTCAATTTCGCTAATTCTTCCTTCATATTCCATAGGAAGAATAAAGAGGCGATTATTATAAGCGGTCCATGGCTGTAATATGTATCGGCAGTATTCCAGCGTCCCCACATCCAGACAAAAGCCGGATAATATATAATCCCCAGCAATATGGTTATTATTCCGGATTTAATAAAATTCTCTCTTTTAATCGTAATCATACCCTTCCTTTTCCACTCATAGTTTCTTTGCCTTTTTTCTATCCGCTTTACGCTATTTTTAAACTGGCTAACCCGTGTCTTGTCCTAAAATAGTTGACACTTTTAAACACAAATAATTTAATTAACCGCCCGCTTCGCTCGATAAACGCTGATTAACGCGGATTGGTACCGTAAAAATTATATATTTAACTCGACATCGCCGAGTTAGGCCTTCATAAATCAACATCAAAAGAAAAATTCATTTTTCTTATTGATTGTTGCCTTTATGAAGGTTGCGGCTTTCCCCGCCTCAAACTAATATATGATTTTTATTTCCTTCCTCCCGACATCAAACTCCATACTGCAACCTTAAGTAACTTCAAGAAACTTTGTCTTGTTGTAATGGCTTAAGTGTATACTTCTTTATCCGCGAACATCCGCGTCCACCCCATTAGATACAACAAAGCTATTATCTAACGGGGTAAATCTGCGGTTAATTTATTTTTCTGTCAACCTATTTCAGGATAACACAGGCAACCCGCTAACGCGTAACTCATAACTCGTCACTCATAACTTATTTTCGTCCTTCATCCCTCAGTTTTTCATTCGTCACTCGTAATTCATAATTCATAACTAGTAACTATTGAGGCTTCTCGCTACTTTAGTTTAGTTAAATATATCACTTCCTATACAAAAAAACAAGAGCCAGTGTTTTTCTGGCTCCTTTGTCTCTTCCCGCATCTGTGATTATCTGTGTGCTTTATTCTATCTGCGCTAATCTGTGTATTTTTATCCCATCTGTGCCCATCTGTGATCTCTCATTTACAAACAGCTTTTCCAAATTGAATAAGAGGCTGTAAACATAATCTCAGCATTGCTTTCGCTGATTCATTGTTCCTGATCCTGTCCGCAATCGGCGGGCTGTATTTGTAATAGAACTTTACGAATTTTGTGCCCCAGTAGTTTGTCAGCAGATATTTATCTCTAAATTCACAGAGAACTCTGACTTCTTTTGCCATTTTTGTGCCAAAAGCTGCTGTGGCTATAAAGCAGCCGCCGCCGCTTCCGCCGCTGCCGCCGGTTGAAGCGGAACTGGTTGAAGGTGTCTCAACAGCCTCAACAGGCGTATAGCCGATTGTATATATAGAGAAATGCGTCGTAGGCACATAAACAACTCTGGAAGCTGTATCCACAATTGACCCGGCAACTTTTTCCCATGAATATGTGGAGAGATTGTAGTAATATATGCTTAAAATACTTTCATCCGTAACTCCTGCACTGCTTAACTGAGCATTCGTATATGGTATTGTTATCGTAGCAGCGGTTTCAAACTGAGTCCCGCCCGGGCCAAAATCAACCGTATTGCCAACTTTAGTAAAACCTTCAGCATTCACTTCAGGCGAGGAAATAATCTTTGCGATTGTCACATCAATAGGAGCATCCATAGAATTCATATTGATTGCTACAGAAGTTCCTGCTATTTCGCCGCTGCCTACTTTTACAGTACCGCCGATGCTATTTGATATATTTTGCTCTACGATCTGATCTGTTACCATAAAAGTATTTCTTAAAAAGCTTATTTCATTTTCACCTGTGCTGTTATCCGTCCAGCTTACATAGAAGTGAGTTCCGTTTGAATCTGTAACAAGATATGGTTTTATCTGATCTCCGGTTGTACTGAACTCTGTATATTCTTCAAACTGATATGCCCCGTTAAAAGCTCCTGCCATATTAATTATTGAACTGCTTCCGTTCTCATAGCTCCAAACCACAAAAGCATCATTATCGTTATTTACGGCCAGAGAATATTCATAAAGGGTATCTTCCGTTAGAGCCGTCTGATTGACCTGTGAACTTAAATTAAGCCCATAAATCCCTTGAGCCTGACTATATAGATATTTATAAAATTGCAAAGTGGCTGTACTGCCGCTTAATTCTTTCCAGAGCACAAAAACATTGCTTCCATCAGCTGAAACAGCAATATCCGGGCCTTTTCCGTTTGCCGTAGCATTGCTTACAACTACATCCGCAGAAAAACTCTCTCCGGCATTTATAGCTGTCGATGCCGCATGATCAAAATAGATGCTTGAAGTACCATTAACATTTACACCGCGCCAGGCTGCAAAAATATCTTTATCAGCGTCAATTCTGATCACAGGATCAGCACAAACCTGCGGCCATCTAACATCATCAACCCGTAAAGCATTTGAAACAAACTTGTACCAGGCATCGCTATAAGAAGCGGTTGTTCTGGTAAAGTTAACTATTTTTTGAGTGCCGTTATCATCAAGCCACATAACATAAATTGAAGCCGGCTCCAGAGTTTGGGAGTTACCGTCATTAGTAAGCGAAGTCCCCACAGCGATAGTCGGGTACAGCTGATCGGATAATCCTGAATCATTATAAATTAAATAGCTACTGCTAAAAGCTGTCTCTCCATTTACCATGGTGGCAATATAGATATTCCAGTCTGCCGATTGAGACTGCTGCTGCCAGGCGATATATACGTTGTTATTATCATCAATATCAGTAGCAGGATATCTGTGGTCCACGCCCGCTGCATCAGGATTTACTTTTACAGGAGTCCCAAAGCTGTCGCCAAAATCCGTTGAACGGGAAAAATAAATGTTCCATTGTCCGGTTGATGACAGCTCTTCCCAGGCAGCATATACATTTTTGCCGTCAAATGAAGTCTGTATGCATGAATTATCCTGATTTACGCTGGAAAGAGTTGTTTGTGTTTGAGCAGTAAAAGTCCTGCCATTAAGTTTCTGAAACATTCCATGAACAAAATTCTGGACTTTAAAAGAGTACGTGCTTGACTGCAGCTGGTTCCCCTCTAAATCATCAGCATTGATTACTACCTGAACCGTTTGTTTATAATCAAAATATTCTGCCGGGTCATAAACAACAACATATTCACGGCTGTTTTTCTCAATTATTTCAACAGCATGCTGGACAGTTGAACCGGCACGGTTAAGATATGTTTGAGCAACTCCGTTAGTTACAATATCAACATTGTTTACTTTTAAATCAATCGTGCTGTTGTCAACGCCTGAGAGATCGTCAGCAATGCTGAATTTAATATTCGTAGTTCTGGAAACATTATTTTCTCCGGAAGCCGGGAGACGGTTAATTATGGCCGGAGCCGAATCATCACTTGTTACAGTAAATGAGTAGCTGTCAGTAGACATCGAATTCGCAGCAAAAACATTCATGCTCGAGTAGAAAAATATTACAAGAGCTGCTGCGATCTTTCTAACTTTTCGATTAGATTTTTTATTTTCTTTTTTCATCTTCGGTAACCCAACTGCCTTGTTAGCTATTGGCTCATGAGCTTATGAGCTCATCAGCTAACGTAGGCTTGTGGCTTTGCCCATGTACCATTCATTTCATTCAGGTACACGGCCCTGCACTCAAGTTTAACGAGTAGTGCCGGGGTCCCCTGGTTTCCCAGGGTTTGCCTTTATCGTGATTATTTCCTACTTTTCAAAGTGCAATCTCTACTTCCTTCTTATACAAGCAATCCCCATGCCATTTTTAGCACTTTTCCTGGAAATCATGAGATTGTAACATGCTGTTATTAAACATGTTATGATTACAGGCTTTTCAGAGTTTTTCAACATCCCAAAAACCCCCAAATTTTCAAGAAATTTCTTTCTAAGTATGCTTTATTTTTCTTCAAATATATCCAGCTATAGATTGGCAGTGATTAATAAAAAAGAGGCATTTTCACCTAAAAATGCCCCTCTTTTCGGACTTTAACTAATTAGTTAATAGCTTATGGCTAATAGTTTGCAATAAAATACTTACCAAGAAAAAGGAAATCACCATTTTCATTTTTCATGGTATTATTTAGACCTAATTAATCCCTCAACACCAAAAAAACAATGATACATCCCACTCATAACTTATCATTCGCCTGTCCTCCATAGCTACCAGCGAAGGAGTGCCTGTCCTCCATAGCCCATTGCCCTCCATAGCCCATTGGCCCTCCATAGCCCATTGCCCTCTGTTGTGCGACAATTATAATTGCCGGTTGACGAAGTAGGTAGCGAAGCAGGATCGTCCTTCGGTTTATGCTTTTCCCATGAGCTATCAGCCATGAGCTTATTTATCTGTGTTCATCTGTGTTTCAACTCGCTTCTCGCTACTTTTTTTGGCTACGAGCTACGAGCTACGAGCTACGAGCTACGAGCTACGAGCTACGAGCTACGAGCTACGAGCTACGAGCTACGAGCTACGAGCTACGAGCTACGAGCTATTTAGCTGCAAGCTAAATCTCATGTTGACAAATGAGTGACAATAGTGTACACTTTAAAGTGACAGGAGAGTGATGGAAATGCAATTTATAACAATAAGAGATTTCCGAAATAAATCGGCTAAGATCCAGCGGGATCTTTCCCAAGAAAAAGAAATGGTGCTTACTTCCAATGGCAAGCCCATTGCTATCTTAACCGCAACTTCTGCGGCTAAAATTGAAGAATCTCTTGCTATGCTTCGCCAGGTACGTGCAACAAGGGCAGTAGATTTAATGCAAAGGCGTTCTGTGGAAGCGGGTACTGACCGCATGAGCTTGGAAGAGATCAATAAAGAGATTGCTGTGATGCGAAAGAACCGACAAACAAGATGAAATTAGTTCTAGATACAAACGTTGTCGTATCCGGGCTGATTTCTCCTTTTGGCCCACCGGGTGAAATTATAAGGATGGTAGCTTCTGGACGTGTAGAGCTTTGTTATGATGCCCGGATTCTTTGTGAATATCAAAATGTTTTGCTCCGAGAAAAATTTCCTTTTGATCAGGCACAGGTGGAAGACTTACTTGAGCAAATAAAAGTTTGCGGAAATGTCACTACAGGCAGATCTCTTGTTAAAAGATTGCCTGATCCAAACGATGAACCCTTCTTAGAAGTGGCGCTTGGAGGCAAAGCCCAGTATTTAGTTACAGGAAATCTAAAGCATTATCCGATTAAAAAACGAGCGGGCATACAGGTAGTAACACCAGCCGAATTCCTGGAGATTTATCGAAAGAAGAAGTAATCTTATAAGAAAACCATCCCGTCTTAACCTGCCATAAGCAAAAAAATGAAGCAGGCCCTCCCCTTTCGGAAAGCGCCCCTTGTATGGACTTTAACTATCTTATTAATTCATTTAAGCTAATAGCTTATGGCTTATCACTACTGTCCCATTATAAGTCGAATAGTTCTAATTGGTTGCGAGAATCACCTATTTCTTTTTTGCAATCAAACTGCGTAAGTGCTTGTAGAATAGGGGTTTTCTCGAAAACAGTGATACTTAAAATCTGTAAAATT
>JAZDHG010000014.1:0-5754 GCA_043806135.1 Candidatus Omnitrophota bacterium | reverse complement strand
TGGATTATTTGGGAAATGGGGGACAGGAAAGACAACCATCATCCACTGGCTTACGAACCAATTAGATAAAAACCATTTCTGTATTGTCCACATTGATGCATGGAAGTATGAAGGAGATTCATTGCGCAGGCAGTTTCTTATCACTCTTGATGAAGACCTTGAGTTAGGCCTTGACTATAAAAAAGTCCTTAACCAATCCCTCTCTGAAGTTGATCCCACCAAGGGCAATTTTAAGTTTGACAAGAGTATGTTTCTTAACCGCATTGGCGTGGCCATTCTTGTTATTACTCTTATCGCCCTTGTTTTAAAGGTAATTGCAGCAAACTCCAGCATTCCCTTTCTTCCAAAATTTTCCGTGAGTTTCGACTTGCTCTTCAATTTAGGTCTTGCTGGTTATCTGATTCAGTTTGCGATGAGTTTTTTTCAGCGGGTTAGTGTATCCATTACAGAACCTCGCACGGATTCTGCTGAGGGTTTTGAACGGCGTTTTACAAAAGATGTGCTCAAACACAGGAAGCTGGAGAATAAGACAGTACTTCTTATTATTGATAATCTTGACCGCTGTAGTGATGAAAAGGCAGTGGAAATGCTGGGTACTATTAAAACTTTTTTGATAAAAGAGACCGAGAAGAATAAATGTATATTTCTTATTGCGTGTGATGATGAGGCTATCAAGAAGCATGTAACAAAGCTATATGCAGATCCCAACAGCAAAGTTGAGTACAATGCAGATGAGTTCTTGCGAAAATTCTTTAATACCTTCATACGAATTCCACGTTTTATAGATACGGAGCTTCAGTCCTATACAGAATCCCTTTTAAAAGAAACGAAAATCCCTGAACTTGATTCAAGTGAAGTAGCGCATGTCATTACAAGCGTATTTAGAGAGAATCCTCGTCAGATAAAACAGTTCATAAATGTGTTGCTTTCTCATTTCCTTTTAGCGCAGCTACGAGAAAACGAAGAGCCATCTTTGATTCCCAAAGATACTGTTACAGGACATGTGCCTTTTCTCGCAAAGATTCTGGTTATTCAAATACGATTCCCTGAAATATACGAGAAAATTCTTTCAGATTACTTGAGTTTTGAAGAGGCCGAGAGATTAGGTGAGAATAATAAAGAGTATCAGAACTTCATCCGTGCTACTAAGGCTATCCCAAGCGCAGATATCCGTGCCTTCCTTTATTTCAAACAGTCGGAACATGAGAGGGCGATCCCCGGATACGATGAGTTAAAAGCGGCTTTAGAAGAGAATAATATTGAAATAATTCAGAAAAAGCTTGAGTCTATCAAAGAAAAGCCCGAACAAGTTACAAGTTTAGAACGATTATTACCCGATATCATTCAACAGCATAGAAGTCGTAGGACTGTATTGTTAAACATTGTCTCTGGTTCATTAGAAGCGCTACATAAAGTAAATTTATCTTTGCAGGGAGAATATTATAACAAGATCGCTTATCTTTTCACAGAAGATGGTGAGCTTAGGGATGATTTATCCCAACTAGAGCCACGCCTTGTTTTCGAAGAAGTCTTACAAAGATGTATTTCATCGCACAGAATATTTATTATGAATAAATACATAGCCCTTTTTACAACAAAACCCAAAGATGAAAAGGCTCGTCTTGCCTCAGATTTTATTTCCGGATTATTCGAACAATTTTTAGGGCGAGAAGAATGGATAAAGGACAGCACAGCTTCGATATGTCAGGCGATAGTAGAGCAATATTTTACACATATTAAGGTGATGAGGCTTTTGGTAAATAATGAAGAAAGACTAAAGAAGTATTTTTCAGAAGAAGGTGTTGTGAAGTTCATTGAGACATTTACCAACGCAGATACTGATAACTCTGAAGTTCTCAAAAGTAAAACAGAGATTTTAAAGGGTTTGAAGTCTATAGAGTCAATTTCTATTGGTAAAAAACTTTTACAGCAATATTTCACTCTTTTGAATAATGAACAACAGAAGCCCATGAGAGAGCAACGCGAAGTACTCCTTATTACAATGGTGGATACGCTACGGAACTATAAGGGTGTTATTGCTGATACGTCCAACAGGGCAGAACTTTCCGCATTATCACAAAAAGTTATCACCCCAGGTGATTGGAAACAAAAAGAACAATATATCCCGCTATGTCTTTTGTTGACTGAAATAGACCAATCAAATAGACCTCATCTCAACTTACAAATACAAGCTTTTTTAAATAGCGCCGACCTTAAAAGCATAAAGGAAGTTCTTGAATCTCTATCTCCAGAAGAAAGAGCGTATATTATCTCGCAGTTTAATTCACAATTCAACCAGCGCATTCAGCAGGATAATGACATTCTGGTCTACATGTACGATGTCGCATCTTCAGAAATACGGATACAATGGCTGGTGAATATCATCGTTTCTCCGCATTATCCAAATGCACTGATATTTCTTGAGGAACGTAAGTACAAGGTTGATGATGATAAGCCAATAATGGAAGCACTCCTCAACAGGGCCAAAGGGATCAATCCCCCTGAAAGGAATAAGGTTTATGGTGCGATAAATGGTATGGGTTGGAAAAAATGTGATGAGCTAAAAGATTTATATGTAGCCCAAATTCGAGAATTATTGACTCAAACGAATGTGCAATTACAGGTGGCAGGCGAAGATGCTCTCAAGGGCGCTAAAGGATTGGATGAGTCCCATAGAAGAGAAATCATCCGTCCTGCAATAGAATGGCTAGATTCTCTGAGTGCTGGTAATGCCTTCCAACAGCCTGCTATCAGAAGCGTTTTGGTAAATTGGAGCTCTATTCAGGAACAAGAAGCCATTAAGAGCAAGTTTATTGAATTTACGTTCTATAAATTAATTATTGGAAATAATAATGCTGACGCGATAAAATTTGGCTTTGAGGTGTTGCAGAAGATCGACCCGCCTATTGTCTCAGATAAATACAAGACTCATTTTGTTGATATTCAGTCAAAAATAGACCGTGAAGGCAATAATATACAGTTAAAGGAAGTTTTAGAGAATGGGTTAAATGGTTTTGATGTCCAAACGAAGTCAGAAAGCTCTTAAAGTTAAAAATTATGAAATTGACGGATAATGAGAAAAGAGATGCGATAAAGTTTCTCCAAGAAGGCAAGCCTTTGCCTGATAAATACCGCTTTCTTTTGTTTGCTGATGACCGGGAAGTTGAGCTTGTGTGGAATGGTAAAACGCAGGAAGCCTGCAATTTAGTTCTGCCATTTCAGACCATTGAACATATTGATGAGCCAAGAGGGGAGCGAATTACAAAAGAAAAACAGTATGATCTTTTTGATACATCAGGTAGGCAGATTAAGGGATGGACAAATAAGCTTATCTGGGGTGATAACAAGTTGATTCTTTCTTCTCTTAAGAATGGCCCTATGCGCAGGGAGATTGAAAAGCAAGGAGGGCTCAAGCTTATTTATATTGATCCGCCGTTTGATGTAGGAGCTGATTTCTCAATGAATGTTGAGATCGGTGATGAATCCTTTACCAAAAAGCCATCAGTAATTGAAGAAGTGGCCTATCGCGATACTTGGGGTAAGGGTGCGGATAGTTTTATTGCTATGATTTATGAGCGGTTAAAGCTCATGCAAGGACTTTTATCGGATGATGGCAGTATTTATGTGCATTGTGATTGGCGTGTGAGTGGTTATATGAGGCTGGCTATTGAGGACATTTTTGGCACAAATAATTTCAGAAATGAGATTATTTGGAAAAGAGGAACAGTTAAAGGTGCAAAAGCTAAAGGCAATCAATTAGCCAGAAATCATGACACAATAATGTATTATACGAAGTCAGATTCGTGTATTTACAATAGACAGTATTTACCTTTCTCGGATGAATATAAAACAAGATTTAATAAGGATGATAACGATGGTAAGGGGCCATACAGAGATGACCAGCCAATAGGAACGCGTTCGGACGTCTCCATTGAAGATATGAAGAAAACGGGAAAAATATTTAAGACTTCTAACGGTAAATTAAAAATTAAAACATATTTAAATGAGTTAGAGGGAATTGTTTTAGATGACAACTGGTTGGATATATCAGAAGTAAATGTTATGTCAAATGAAAGAGCAGATTATCCGACACAAAAACCCGAAGAATTGTTAGAACGCATAATTAAAATATCAACTAATGAAGGTGATCTTGTTGCCGATTTTTTCTGTGGTTCAGGCACAACCTTAGCCGTAGCCGAGAAGTTGGGGCGTAAATGGATTGGCTCGGACCTTGGACGGTTTGCGATTCATACTTCACGCAAGCGTCTTATTCAGGCTCAGCGGGAGATGAAAAAAGAAGGCAAGAATTTTAGGGCGTTTGAGATACTTAACCTCGGCAAATATGAGCGGGAGCAGTATATCAATGTAGATGCTGATATTCGGGAGCAAGAAAAACAGCAGATTTTAGAAAACAAAGAAAAACGGTTTATTGAATTAATTCTTTCTGCCTATAGCGCTCAAGCCGTGGATTCTTATAATTCATTTGTCGGTAAGAAGCGTGATCGGCTTGTTGCGGTTGGTCCTGTTGATACGCCGGTATCATCTGCTTTTGTTGATGAGGCAATTAAGGAAGCTCGAGAGAAAGGAATTACGAAATTCGATGTTCTCGGATTTGATTATGAAATGGGGATTGATTTTGCGGAGCTCAGCCGTCAGGGCGTTGATGTGCAGTTTAAGGTTATCCCACGGGAAGTTTTTGACCGCCGTGCGGTTGAAAAAGGGCATGTCAAATTTTATGACGTTGCCTATATCGAGGTAAAGCCAATTATCAAAGGACGTGGGAATAATAAAACGATAGCGGTTGAGCTGTGCGATTTCAGCGTATTTTATAATCAAGACAGCATTGAAGAAACAGAGAGTTCGCTTAAAGAAGGCTCAAGTAAGATTGTAATTGAAAATGGGCAAGTCATCAAGGTATCTAAAGACAAAAAGACAGCGGTTGTAACTAAAGAAGTTTTGACGAAGAAATGGACAGACTGGGTGGATTATTGGTCGGTTGATTTTAATATGGAGAGCAGAAAAGAGATTATTCGGACTCCTCGTCATTCCCGCCCTCGCTTTCGCGAGGGTAAACTCCAGCGGGAATCCAGCAGGAGATCATGGATCCCCGATTAAAGTATTCGGGGATGACAATCAATTCGAAGAAATCTGGACTGGCGGATATATTTTTGAGAATGAATGGCAGTCATTCAGGACAAAAAAAGATAGAAAACTTGAGCTTGTTTCAGCCGAGAAAGAAATTTCCAAGGGGCGCCGAAAAATAGCCGTTAAGGTGGTTGATATTTTCGGCAATGATACGACAAGGGTGATCGAGGTCAATATATAGGGTTTCTATAGGGAATATATAAGAAATAAGCTTGATATATGGTAAATATATGAAAAGCGAGGGGTGATATATGATAAAAAAGGTTACCATAAAAAATTTTAAGAAGTTTGAAAGCGCGCCATATGACGTAAACCCAACAACAGTTTCTTTGTTTGTGGGGCCGAATAATGGAGGCAAAACAACTGCATTGCAGGCGATTGCTTTGTGGAGTTTTTTAATTCAAGAATGGAATGAGACGAAAGGTAAAGCTTCAAAAAGTAAGGCTAAAAAGAGATCTGGCGCACCAATAACTAGAAATGCAATTTACGCTGTTCCTGTGCAAGATATGAAGCTCTTATGGTTTAACGCGATAACTCAGGATTCTAGTCAGCAGAAAGTGAATATTCAAATTATTGCGGAAGGTACGGACAAAAGCGGTAAAGAATGGG
>JAZDHG010000013.1:0-3163 GCA_043806135.1 Candidatus Omnitrophota bacterium | reverse complement strand
CAAGTCGGCGTCACGAGGCAAATTGTTCTATCGTCTCATTCAACAGGGTGTTCAGGTCGTTCCCGTGCCGTTCGCAACTTTAATTAAACCACAACCCACCCTATAGTGGAGTGGTGGAGTCAAGTGAATACCCATAAAATTGAATGAACCCACAATCATTATTACAATGGTTACCATTTCAAAAAGCAAACTATGGTAATAAAGTATATTCTGAGATTGAGGGGCAAAGCCAGCGGTATCAAAACCGGCCATAAATATGCAGATACCGTGAAAAAAGGCGTTTACCGGCTTCATGCCGATCGATATACCGGTAAATCCCAAAGCAAGCGTACCCAAAATTAAATATACGATACTTATCAACCAGATAAATCTTGCAGTATTAATAACGTTGGGTAACAGTCTCTCATCACGCGCTTCGCCTACATATATTCTGAATGCGCCGGCAGTGCCTTTAATAAAAAAAGATAGAGCTACAATAGCAATTCCTTGCCCCCCTATAAATGGGCCGAGATGCCGCCATAAATTATGGGCATACGATAAATGATCAAGGTCCTGGACTAAAGTCAGGCCCGTGGTAGTGAAGCCTGACATTGTTTCAAAACAAGCATCCAAAAATGATTTATAATGACTGCTTAAGTAAAGCGGTATAGCGCTTAATACCATTGCCACAAGCCATGACAGCGAGACTACAATCATTCCGTGCGACGTATTTAAATCTTTTTTGGTAAAACATACCCTATGTAAAATTAATGCAAAAATAACGGTTATCAGTATCGCAATCAAAAAATCTACCGCAGGGCTCATTTCTCCGAACACTAACCCTATGCCTACAGGCAAAATCATTGTTATGCTTAAACCTAGAATAATCTTGGCTAAGTAATAACCGATGATCTTGAAATCTTCTATGCTGGGTTTTAGGATCATATTTTGGAGGATAACGCTAAGCAGATTAAAAATGATACAAATGTTATTGCCAGCGAATAGATGATTTCGACAATGATACCGAAAAAAGCATCTAAAAGAAATTTTGATAGCTTAAGTAGATTCATATATAAAAAGTAAAACCAGGGAATATTTTTCTCTGGTTATTTTCCTTTAAGTATATGATTATATCCAATCAGCAGAAAGGGCAAGTCAATAAAACGTCAAGATGATGGTACTTAGAAAATTATTGATTGAAATATGCCGGGAGCAGGGCTGGGAAATTAACTGTCCGAATGAAGACGATACCCAATACCGGGCTCTGTTACGATATAGGTTGGCCTGTCAGGATTAGGTTCTAACTTACTGCGTAGATTGCTAATTGTAACCCTCAGAAGGTGAAGCACGCCTTCCAAATTTTCGCTTTTATTCCAAATTTCCCGTAAAATCTGTCGGTGAGTCAGTATCTTGCCTTCATTCAATATAAGCAGTTTCAGGACATCGTATTCCGTGGGCGTCAGATCGGCCTGGCTGCCATTGACCTCTACCTGATGCTTTGTGATATCTATTAAAAGCCTGCCGGTTTTAAAAACTTCTTTTTTATCCAGCGGTAAAAGACGGCGCATCACCGCTCTGAGGCGCGCTAAAAGTTCTTCAGTACTAAACGGTTTTGTAAGATAATCATCTGCTCCCGCGTCGAGAGCAGCGATCTTATCAGACGCTTCTTCTCTTACGGATAGAACAACGATCGGAGTTTTCGCCCTATTGCGGATTTTTCGGATTACTTCTATTCCATCAATATCGGGAAGCCCAAGATCAAGTATTATGATATCCGGATGCGTCGATACTGATTCTTTCAAAGCATCCATTCCCGTTGCTGATTCGAAAATGTTATACCCGTAAGCGGAAAGTGAAGTGCTCAAAAAGTGCCTGATACTTTTTTCGTCGTCTACAACAAGAATCCTTAAGTTATGTTTCTCTGTCATATGATATCTTTAGTTTAAAGGAAGCGTGATAATAAATGTTGCGCCCTTGTCCGGATTGTTCTGAGCAGCGATCCGGCCACCGTGAGCCTCGATAATTCCCTTACAAATGGAAAGTCCGAGCCCTGTCCCAGTTATCTGCTGAGGTTTTTCTGCGCGATAGAATTTTTCAAAAATATGCGTAAGGTCGCTATTTGGTACGCCGATTCCCTGATCTTTAATTTCAATATTTACCTTATCTCGGATCAAAACCGCCTTGATATCGATCGGCGCATTTTGAGGAGAATACTTCAGGGCGTTGTCAATTAAATTCAAAAACACTTTCATCATAAAAGAAAAATCTACGCAAAGTTCCGGAAAATCACTGGGAATATTCACTCTTATATCTCTAAATCCTATTTCTTCTCTTAATTGATCAAGAGAAACGCCCAGCACATCTCTCAGCTCACAAGGCTTCCGGGAAATTCGCAATGCCCCCGCCTCCATCCTTGTCATATCTAACAGGTTGCCCACAAGCCGGTTGAGACGATCGGATTCTTCATAAGCGGTCTTTAAAAGCTCTTTTTGGGTGGTATCGGTTAAATTAAAATTTTTATCTAAGAGAGACGTCAGGGCGCCCTTAATTGAAACAAGAGGTGTTCTCAGATCATGAGAGATCGAGCTTAAGAGCGCGGTTTGAAGCTTTTCTGTTTGACGCTGAATAACCTGTTCCCTCGTTTTGGATGCAAGGGTACTGATTACGAGCCCGACAATCAGAAGGCCTATAAAGGTAAAAACATATTGAATGCGATCAACGCTCAAAGTTAGATAAGGAGGAACCAGGAAAAAATCGAATGAAAGAACGCTTAAGATCGAAGTTACGATGGCCGGGCCCTGCCCCCACCTAATAGCGACTATTACAACGGCAAGAAGATAAAGCATAACAATGTTTGCCGGCTCAAGGCTTTTTTTGACGAACTCGCCCGATAGGGTCATGAGAATAACGAGCCCAAGACTAATTATATATGGGTAAGTTCTGTTTATGCTTGATTTGGTTTTCATATTTGTTTAGTATGACTTATGATATTTATTATACTTCTCTTATAAAATATCCGATACTTTTATATGTTTTCAATCTCCTTTATGGGTATTTACTTGACGCCACCTGCTACAATCTGTAATATAGCCAGTTATGAGCGAGGACTATCCGCGCACACTGCTGGAACTGGAGAAACGCTTTAGTACCGATGAAGCTTGTCGGGCTTATCTGTTTGCATTGC
>JAZDHG010000012.1:0-34520 GCA_043806135.1 Candidatus Omnitrophota bacterium | reverse complement strand
TGCGCTGTCTGATGATCTCATGACAAAAAATTGTGCAGGCGGTATTGACATTAAGCGTTAGCTTTGCCCCTTGCATAGGAATACATGATTTTTCATCAAGTATTTTCTGGATTTCAGGGGTTATCCCCGCGGCCTCCGATCCCAGCACAAGCGCCAAAGGAAATTTTAATTTTAAAGTACTGATATCTTTTGCGCTTTCATCTATAACCGCTCCCAGGATAAAAAACCCGCGCTTTTTAGCCGTACTTATTGCCTTTGCCATATCAGGGACTTTTGACACTTGAACATAGTTTTCGCCTCCGCTGGCTACATGTATTACTGCCTCTGTGATATGACAAGCCTCTTTTTCCGGTATAACAACACAGAAACCTCCGAGACAGGCAAGCGTGCGTATAATAACACCCAGGTTCTGGGGATCACTCACCCTGTCCAAAAACACAGGAGTAATATTGCTGTTTTCTTTCAGTAAATCATCTAAATCAGCATAAACGAATCTATCAACCCGGGCGATTATTCCCTGAACGTTTTTTGTTCTTTTCATGTTCTCGATTTTATCAGCGGCTAAACGCTCAAGCGTTATGCCTTCTGTTTTTATAAGCATTTGGATATGCGGGTTATTAAAATCGTCAGCCAGGAATATCTTCCGGATACTTTCCGGGTTTACCTCTAAGCGCTCATTTATGGATTTTTTTCCGTATAATAGCATATAATTTTTTGCCATCTCAATTTAGTCTCTCCGTTGAAAAGAAAGCATCAGTATCTTCTGCACCAGCTTGTTAAATGGAATGCCGGCTTTTTCGGCTGATTGGGATATTTCATCATTTTTAGCCAGATTCGGGTTTGCATTGGCTTCGAGAATAAATGTGCGTCCGCTTTGCGTAACACGAACATCAAAACGCGCATAGGACTGCATATTTAAAACACGATAGGCGCGCTTACAAATCTCTTCCAGCTCTTCCTGGACACCGTTTGCCAATTTCCCGGGAAAAGTATTCTTAAGGCCCCATTTTTTTCGATAATTTTTATCCCATTTAGCCTTGTAAGTGGCAATGCGCGGTTCTTCTTCGCTTGTATTTGATCCGAATTTCATCTCCCGAAACGGCAGCACCTTAATGCGTTTGTTGCCGATTAAACTTACATACAATTCTCTGCCCGGGATATATTCTTCGGCAATTGCGTCCATATCCATTTTCTCATGGATAAACTTAACCCGTTCTATGAGTGCTTCTTCACTATCCACAACTGACGCCTGAGAGATTCCGCGCGATGCTTCATCAGCTAACGGCTTTACTACCAGCGGAAGCCGCAGTTTTTTTAAAAGCCATACTTTATGTCCCCTGTAAAAATCATGGAACTTCGGCACCCGTATCCTGTGAAATCTCAAAATTTTTTTATGCAATGCTTTATCGTTGCAGAGGAATAATGTCTTTGAGGAAGACCCTGTATAAGGGATTCCCAGCATTTCCAGAAACCCGACAAAATTTTTATCTAAAGACGCCTTGGAATCAAAAACCTCCGCAAGATTAAAAATTACATCCGGCCTGTTCTCTTTTATTTCTTCAAGCAGAATACTTACATCTTTACATATTCCGAGCATCCGCACTCCATGACCGTTTTCGATAAGAGCATTATAAACGTGGTTTTCCGTATTCCAATCAATATCCTGAAATTCATCGACATAAGTATAATCCCGCGGCCGAGGCATAGGCGTGTCAAACACCAATAAAACTTTTAAGCGTTTTTTCATTTCTTTCCCTTTAACCTCCCTGTATACATATATTTCATCATTAAACTGCTGACATAGGTCGTGACCTTTATCATCGCCAAAGCCTCATCCTCATCGATCACCAGATTGAGATCCTTAGCCCGCATAATAAGAATTTTAAGCAGCCCGTCAATTATATATTTTTTCTCTCCAGTCCATTTCCAGACAATATTGATCAGGTTCTTTCTGTACTTTTTTATCAGCTTATAAGCAAACAGCCTGGGTTTTTCATCCTGGGGTTTTTCCTGAAAAATACTTTTTAAATTAACATCATGAAAATCATGGAAATCCTCCGCGTAAGCACGGCGTTTCTTCTTATAGTAATTACCAAGCGTGGAAGTGAGTTTTGATGCCTGCCAGTATTTTTCCCCTTCTTTTCTCAAAGGCGGTTTATTTTTCACATCTTGCATTAATTCATCAACAAACTTAAGCTTCTGCAGCGCCTTCCAGCCTTTATACCCGTCCATCCAGTCTATTCCCGGAGTAAGCCAGACGGCAAAAGTTTCTGCGAAATCTTCATCCGGGTGGTACTGCGCATAATAGTCCTCCAAATGCCTGACAAAACTTTTACTATACGGACGAAAGCGGTAAGTGTCTTTATACTCTTTGTTAAAATGGCCGAACATCTCCTGCCATTTTTTCTTGGCATAAAGTTTATATGCAAAATTTACCGCGTGTCCTGTTTCATGGCGTAAAAGTTTCATGCACCAGGCCTTTGTTCCGCCTTCGACATCAAGCATCATCTGTTTTTCAAGTTTTATGAGCACCGGATGAGCCAGAAAAAAGGGAATTCCCACCACAGGCTCTCCATCGGGTGTAAGCCATTCATCGGCAAGATAACATTCAGGCTTAAATCCTATGCCCTTATCATCCAGCTCCTTATAGAGCTCCTGGATACATTCCTCAAGCCATGTGCCTTTAATACTTACCGGCAAATCTCTGATCCTGGCCAAAAGAAGATCTTCTATTGATATAGTTTCTAAATTAATTTTTTGCTTTGTCATTACTTATTGCATTATATCATGTTAGGAATGATTGAGTAAAACATAAAATTCTGCCGGCAGGTTAAATCGTTTTTTAAAATAATAGCCTGTGCAAACTTACTTCTTATTCTTTGATTTTTTAGTCTCCTTAACTTCAACTACTACTTCTGCAACTACTGCTTCTTCCGCTTCTAGAGCATGAAAGGAGCATCCTAAAGAAGTCTGATAATAAGGGCTTGTAATCTCATAAGGCTCCCAGGCAAAAATTCCGCTTGATGGACAATTCGGTATTTTATTTAAATACCCTGAATCGAGTAATTGCTGCAAAGAAGCTGAATGTGTTTTGATATTCGCTAAATACGTTGTCTCCGCGTTTTCTATTACTCTTCTGTTTTCAAGGCAAACACTGTATTCTGCCGTGCGCCGGCTCGCTAACAGATTAAGTATAGAAATTGCCGCAAGAAACCCTACCAGAGCGATCACGACCATAATTTCAATAAGTGTAAAACCATCTCTTTTTTTCATCGTCCCGGTCCCTTTTCATCATTGATACGTTCAATTATCGGAGGAGAGCTGACTACATTGCAATAAATAGCTGTAATATCCACCTGATGCGCAGCAGGCTCAGGACAGCTGAAAACTTTTACTGTTTTTCTTTTTTCAAAAACATATTCTTTAGAGCTGGCAGGACACAGTGTCTTTTGCCTCAAGCAATCAGTTTCATATAATTGCTGCATATTTTCGGGAAATTTCTTATAATCCGCGTAATATATATCAATTGCTTTTCTTATGCGCCATAACCGGAAGATACATCCGTCGATCTTATAGTCAGACCCCACCCGCTTTCCTACTGCCCAGGGGCGGGGAGACCGCAAAGGGCTGTTTTCATTAAAAATTTTCCCCCATAAATTAAAAAGGAGAATTACACTCAGGATAATACCTAAGCATGTAATTACTCCTCTGGCTTTCACAAACCGCGTGCTGTTTTTTTTATTTTTTTGTTCCTGTTCAATTTCCAGGTTCTTCTGCTTGCTGAAATCGGAGAATATTTCCTTGATCTCATCATCTCTTCCTTTGTCCTGCCCTGATTCAGCCACGATTTACTCCCCTGCGATTTAAAAGCACTTTAACCCGGGCAAGCAGCCTGGCCCCGTCAAACGGTTTGGCTATATAATCATCCGCTCCGGCATCAAAGCCCTGGATTTCGCTGTTTGAATCACGCTTTGCCGTAAGCAAGGCAATGGGAATAGATGCTGTCTGCAGCTGCGAACGCAGTTTCTTTGTTGCCTGGAAACCATCCATCCTGGGCATCATCACATCCATAATGATCAGATCCGGCTGTTTGCACATGGCAAGTTCAACGGCTTCCTCTCCGTCCTTTGCCTCAATAACATCAAATCCGGAAGTTTTAAGCCGCATGCTTACAAGCTTACGGATATTTTCTTCGTCATCAGTCACAAGAATAAGCGGCTTTTCGCGCACCTCCTGTTTTGGCATCGCTTCCTGAGGTTCCTCAGCCACTGATGCCACACGTGCGATCTCTTCCAGTGTAGTAATCCCTAAAGCAACTTTCTGCATGCCGGATTCAGCAAGGCTCTTCAGACCGCTTGTCTGCGCTTCCATGCTGATCTTTGTTTCGTCCGCTTTTTCTGAAATAAGGCTTTTTATCTTTTCATTAAATTCAAATATTTCAAAGATCGCCATGCGTCCGAGATATCCTGTATAGCCGCATTTCTCGCATCCTTTGCCATGGTAAAAAACTGATATGCCGAATGTTTTTATATAACGGGAAAATTTGGCCCTTAGTTCATCGGCAGGCTCATACTCACATTTACAATTACTGCAGATAATTCTTACAAGCCTCTGCGCAATAATTAAAATCACGGATGATGCGATCAAATAAGCTTCAAGCCCGATATCAAGCAGCCGGCTAATAGAGGCAACCGCGCTGTTTGTGTGCAATGTGGAAAAAACCAGGTGACCTGTTAAAGAAGCTTTAAAAGCAACCTCAGCCGTCTCCTTATCCCGGATCTCGCCGACCAGGATAATATCCGGGTCCTGGCGCAATATGCTGCGCAACCCGTTGGCAAAGGTGACATCTTTTTTCGGGTTTATTTGAATCTGATTAATACCGGCCATAAGATATTCGATAGGGTCCTCTATGGTAACAATATTTTTTGACTCATCCTTTATTGCCCCTAAGGCCGCATAAAGAGTCGATGTTTTCCCTGATCCCGTAGGGCCTGTTACCAGCACCATTCCCTGCGGGTTGGTAAAAAGTTGTTTCATTTTAGCCAGCTCCCCAGTGGAAAATCCAAGCTGTTCAATATTAATTTTTGCTTTTTGCGGATCAAGCACGCGGAAAACGATCTTTTCCCCGTAATGCGTGGGAATTATGGAAATACGCAGATCTATTTTTCTGTTGTTAAACATTATATCTGCGCGCCCGTCCTGCGGCTTTCTTGATTCTGCTATATTCAGATTGGAAATGATTTTGGTACGGGCAACAAACTGCGCATACATTTCTGTCGGTATTTTTAAAATGTTTTTCAGAAATCCGTCTATACGGTAGCGTACCTCAATAAAACTCTCCTGCGGCTCAACGTGAATGTCCGTAGCCTGATGTTTAATGGCATCACTCAGGATAACTTTAAGCAAACGCACCACAGGCGAGTGTTCCGGATCTTCTGTACCCATGCCGGCATTTACATTCTTAGCCGTCCCGCCTTGCGAGACTTCAACAAGAGAATCATCAACAATATTCTTCAGCAGGTCATAAAGCGAATCATCAATATGATGATATTTTTCAATACACGCGGCAATATCAGTTTTACTGGATAAGACCGGCTGCAGCGGCCTGTTTATTAACAGCTTAAGGTCATCTAAGGCAACAATGTCCTGCGGATTACTCATTGCAAGCCGTAGCTTTCCCTCTTTTTCGCGCACCGGGAAAACCCCGTAGCGTTTTGCGATATCATAGGATATTGATTTGACTGCGTCCTCATCAATCAATTCAATGTTTAAATCAACAACAGGCATATTAAAGATCCGCGCCAAAATATCAAGCACATCCTTTTCACTGACAAAACCCATTTCAACCAGAATATCCTGTATCGGCAGTTTTGCCCCCTGTTGCCTTTCTTTTGCCTCCCGCAGCTGCTCATCATTTATAAGGTTTTGTTCAATAAGAACAGAAGTAAGCGATTTAAACACTATTATCTCCTTTTTTCCCTAATATCTCTTCTATTTTTACCAGTAAATCTTCCGCTTTAAAAGGTTTAGTAATATACCCGCGGATATCCTGTTTCTGCATGAAATTTTTGATTTTTTCATCGGCAAAAGCACTCAGCATGACCACAGGAATTTTTACATTTGAATCTTCACCGATCAGCTTTTGCTCTTTCATAGCGGCAATTGTGGAATATCCGTCCATAACCGGCATCATCACATCAAGAAACACCAGATCCGGTTTAAAACTATCAAAACTTGCAAGACACTCTTTCCCGTTATTCACAGTCAGCACATCGTAGCCGTTGGCATTCAGGCGCGCTTTGATCAGCTTGGCAATGTTCGCCTCATCTTCGACCACAAGTATTTTCTTTTTTTTGCTCTTAATATCTCGTGATTCTTCCGGCGCATATTTTTTAACAATCGCCTCGATATCTTCCAGCCCGCACGGCTTACTCAAATAAGCATCAGCACCGATGATCTTGGCAAAAGAGTCCCCCATACCGGAATAACCGCTTAAGATCACGGTTTTTGTTTTAATATTATTCTGCTTTATGAATTTAACCAGCTCTAACCCGGTCATGTCCGGCATATTATGATCAAAGAAGGCCAGGTCATACTTATTTGTCCTGATCATATCCAGCGCCTGTTTACCGTTCTCAGCCACATCGGCTGTATGGCCCTTTTTCTCTAAGAACACCCTTAGCAGCGTTGTGATTTCCCGGGTATCATCTGCAATAAGTATATTCATAAATTATCTCGCATATATCCTGGTATAATCCTCATACATAAGCTGGATTATACCTGATTACACCGATTATTAAAAGATTACAACGATTAATTTCTATTAGTATATCGCTGTGATCGAGTTTTTAATCTCTGAATTTATATTAAAAACCAGATCAGTTTTTTAAACTGCATAATGTCCAGTGGTTTGCCGACAATCGGAATGGCCTTTTTTCTCATATATTCATTAAGCTCATCAAGCGATACCGGATGCCCGGACATAATAATTACCGGGATATCCTTTGTCTGCATATCTTCTTTAAGATGTCCCACAACTTCATACCCGTTCATCTGCGGCATCTGCATATCAAGCAGAATAAGCGCGGGTTTTTCCCGGGCTATAGCCTCAAGCGCCTGCACGCCGTTATTTACCGCTGCGACATTGCTGTATCCAAAATTTCTTAAAGCATCCTGAAGCAGCTTAACCACTTCTATATCATCATCAACAATAAGTATTCTCTTCTGCCGCTGTTCTTTTGCGTCTTTAACCAGGGACTCCCGCGCTTTTTCAAAAAGATCGCTTGCCGAGAGATTATCACGGGCATAAAGCGCGTGCCCCACCGCGATATTAACTTCAAACTGGTCCTGGAATTTAAACAGCACTCCTTTGACAATCCTTTTTATCCTTTCTTTCCAGCTGTCAATATCCTGCAATCCGGTATCGGTCAAAATGATCAATTGCCTTTCATTTTTTATCATCAGCGGCTGGACAAAACCGACAAACTGTTTAAACTGGTTAAAAACCTCGAGCAAAAGCATGTCCACATTTTCTCTGCCGTAGCTTTCTTCCATCTGCTTGAAATTATCAAAGGCAACTATAAATATAGAGCATTCCCTGGCCTCTCTTTTCGCTATAGCCTGCAAACTTCCTAACGCCTCTAGGACAATCGCATCTCCCGCCATTGGTTTAGGCAGGGTAAAAATAAACTTTGAACCTATGCCCGGTTCGCTTTCTACCCAGATCCTGCCTTTGTGAAGTTCAACGATCCCCTTAGCAATAGCCAACCCAAGCCCTGTGCCTTTTTCGCCGGGGCCGTAAACTCTATCTATTTGTTTAAATCTGTCAAAAACATTTTGGAGATCATCAGCGGCAATTCCTTTCCCGGAGTCAATAACCGCACATTCAACATCTTTTTCCTTATTTGTTATTTTAAGTTCAATATAGCCCTTTTCGGTAAATTTAAGCGCATTACCGACTAAATTAGTAAATACCTGAATAATTTTATCGCCATCGGCATAGACTTCGATCTCATCAAAAGAGGCTGTTAATCTGCTTTCGAGGTTTTTCTCGCGAAAACGCGGCACAAATGTAGCTTTTATTTTTTTTGCCAGAGAAACAATATCAATTGCTTCCTTATGCAGCTCTACGCTTTTTGCCTCGATCTTAGAAACATCCAAAAGGTCGTTTATAATACGCATTAAGCGGTCGACATCATTTAAGCAAAGTGTAAGAAACTCGCGCTGTTCAAGCGTGGTCGGCCCTAAAATCCCATCAAGCACCTGGGAAACAGCTTCACGGATCGTTGTCAAGGGAGTACGCAATTCATGGGAAACCATGCTTATAAGGCTGTCTTTCAAGCTCTCTGCCTTTTTGCGTTCACTGATATCCTTTATGATATGAACCATTTTAGTTACTTCCTGGTTTTCATTAAGAATCGGACAGGTGGTAATCTCGACATTTAGCCCTAAACGCTCATCAAAGGCCTCTATTATCTCGGTTTTTTTTGATTTTATTGATTTCTGGTGAGGGCATTCCGGGATACACTCATGGGTTCCATGTACAATATTATGACAAAGCTTTCCCGCGCATTCTTCAACAGAAATATTGAATACCCTAGCATAAGCCTCATTGACCATAATTAACTTATTGGAGCGGTCCTGGATAGAGATCAGGTCTGTTATGGAATTAAACGTCTTACCCCAGTCTGTCTCCATCTGCTTGATTTGAAATTCATCGTTCCTGCGGTTTGTAATATCCTCAAATACTTCAATCCCGCCGATAACCTCGCCTTTCATATCCAGCAGCAAGTCGGAGTTTTTCGTTACATGGCGTATCTCGCCGCTTTTTGTGCGTATTGTACATTCTTTGGAAAATACAGGTTTTGTTGTTTTCGAGCTTACAATAGCGGATTTTTCTTTGCAGGTATCTTCTATCCATATACGGGGAGGCCTGCCCAAAACCTCCTCTGCCGTATATCCGGTTATCTCTTCTGCTTTTTTATTCCAGCGCGTAACGTTCCTCTGTGTATCAACACAGAATATGGCGCTTGGAATTAAATTAAAAAGAAACTCGGAATAATTTGTGCCTTTGTCCATAAATATACTCCCTCTTTCCAATTGTATCATCGCTAAAATCAGAAAAATCTATATAAACAGCTGATGTGGGCGTATTGCGAAATTACCCGTTTAATTTCAAATTTTCAATATAAGCACTCTTTTGCAAACGAATACGCCCTTAGGAATTTCAGAAAAATTCCAAGGATCCAGCCCCAGGAAATCCTTGATTTCCACGGGGGAGGCGTACATAGATGTACGGCACAAGCGAGTGAGCAAGTAACGCAGTAGATGTGCGGTTTGCGATAAACCCAATGTTATTCTACTATTTGTGTTATTGAAATGCAAAACAAATATAATGCTGGAAATTCTTGCTCAAAAAGAGTATAATTGCCAAAAAGTAATCTTATCCCGTCAAAATACGGGCCCGCTAAAAAAACAGCGGGACAGGCGGGATTTACCCCGCACCAAAAGCTAACGTGCGTGAGAATAACCATTACAAATTGGTTTAAACCCTTTATTCAATTGCTTTGTTTCCATGATATCGCTTTGGTACGGGGTTTAATTCTCAAACTAACTTATGCACGCTTTGCTTCATAAGTTAGGTGATCATTAAAGGAGGATTTGTATTATGTATAAGGTTGTATTGCTAAGACATGGAGAAAGCACCTGGAACAAAGAGAATAAGTTCACCGGATGGACAGACGTGGATCTCTCAGTAAAGGGCATTGTTGAGGCAAAAGAGGCGGCAAAGACGCTTAAAAAAGAAAGGTACAGTTTTGATATCGCTTTTACTTCTGTTTTAAAACGCGCGATCAGAACGCTTTGGATCACGCTTGACGGCATGGATTTAATGTGGATACCGGTTTTTCGCTCCTGGAGATTAAACGAACGCCATTACGGCGCTTTACAGGGATTAAATAAAGCAGAGACAGCGGCTAAATACGGAGATGCTCAGGTACTTGTTTGGAGAAGAAGTTATGACATTGCTCCTCCTGCACTTAAAAAGACAGACCCGCGTTATCCGGGCAATAACCCGCGCTATAAAGATATGGATAAAAAGGATATCCCTTTAACCGAGTGCTTGAAAGATACAGTGGCCCGTTTTCTTCCTTACTGGCATGAAACTATCTCTCCTGCTATAAAATCCGGAAAAAGGGTTCTTATCGCCGCTCACGGCAACAGCTTGCGCGCTTTGGTAAAATATCTGGATAATGTAAGCGAAGAGGAAATCGTAGAGCTCAATATACCGACTGGAGTGCCGCTGGTTTACGAACTTAATAAAGATTTGAGGCCGATAAAACATTATTATCTTGGCAATGAGCAGGCAATAGCAAATGCGATGAAAGCGGTTGCTAATCAGGGGAAGGCAGAGAGAAAGCATTAGCGAGTAGCGAGAGAAAGACTGAAGTCCGAAGGACGACCGCTGCGCTAGGATGAAGGATGCAAAAGCAGTTATGAATGACTAATTATGAGTTACGAGTGAAAAAGGTGAGCGGTAGCGATGCCCATATCGGTTTAAAAGACAGAGGTAACGGCTAGAAGCATATAAGTTTTCAAAAAATAATTTTTAAGCGAACAAAGAGAGCGTTCGTCCATCGTCTTAATGCCTGCCCGCCAATCTTTATGGAGGGATCGGAGCGAATGGTCATCCGTCGTCCTTCGTTTTTAGACGCAATACGCGACACTCACGACGCAATACTATTTACTTAATATGATTTTTTATAATTTATCCCAAAAAATTTTCCAGGGGAAATTATTGCCCGGGCAATCTGTGCTGGCCCCTTTTACCTGTCCATGCCCGATAATGTTTTTCTTAGGGATTTTATAATAGCTGCGCAGACGATTAACCAGATATACCAGTGATTCCATTTCCTTTTCAGAAACACGGCCTTTATTGAAGTTTCCCACAAGACATATGCCTATGGACCGGCAATTCATATTTCCAGCTTTGCAATGCGCCCCGTCCTGCTGCTTTGTCCAGCGCGGAGATATTTCAATATGGCCGTCATTTTTATCCTGAGTTCCGTTATCTATAACAAAATGGTAGCCAAGCCCTTTATCAAATCCTCTTGTTTCATGATTTTTGTGAAAACCCAGCGCATTGCCCGCATCAGTTGCGCTGTGGTGGATTATAATATACTCCCATTTTTTGGAAGGATACAAGGTAACCACAGACTGAAGCGGCGCGGCATTCGGTATGCGTAAGCGGTGTCCCATTGCGATCTGAGTAGCGCTTTTCAGTTTATTTGCCTGAACAATATCTTTAATATCCACATCATACATTTTGCTGATACGCCAGACTGTTTCTCCGGGGGCAACAACGTGTATTGCATCCTGGCGCACCCCGGGGGGGGTAATCTGGGTAGGTTTTGGCGGCAGTCCCATATCAGGTGTCGTCGGTTTTACAGGAACGCGTGCACAGGAACTGAAAGTAAAGCAAATCGCTAAAACAAGCAGTAATCTAGAAATCCTTTTCATCGTATCCATTCCTTTATTTATGTTCATGTTTAAATTCTTTACCTTCTTTAACAAATAACAATGGAAATACAATATCACTAACACAACAAGGCAGCCAGACTGCGGCAAACAAAACGACAAACAAAAAAGCATAGAACAATAGACTTATATGCTCTCCCCGGGCCATAATGATGTGGAACAGCGAAGCCCAGGTACTGAGCAGTACATGTCCGTAATGGGGGAATTTTGTCGTCGGATTATAATAAGCGATCATAATACCTATTACCGCCATAGCATTTATCAGTAATGGTTTTTCTACAACACCGGCATGCATTTGCGCGTGCGGCATTTTTAAAAGCACTTCTCCAAGATAAGGCATTATGGAATCACTTAAAGTGGCCACTCCTATGGACCCGACATAACCGATAGCAAGAAGATAGAAGACATTACATTGCCTCATGTCCTGACTGCATTTATATCGTTTATACATTGTTGCTGTAACTAAAGCACTTAGAAGCACATGTAAAGGATGGAATATATAAAAAAGATTTTCCGCGCTCTGTTGGTTCATGTCCTTAAACAAAAACATAAACAGAATTCCGGTAAGCGCACCGAAAAAAGTAAACGGTGCATGTGCTTTGAGTTCTTTTACGATAAGCCTAAACATTCAGCATCCTCCGTATTCTAATTAAGATATTCATGCGCACCATAAGAGCTGCGCACATAAGGGCCGCTTTGCACATGTAAAAATCCAAGCTTCACAGCCTTGTTTTTATAATCGATAAATTTATCGGGATCAATGAAATCATGCACTGGAAAGTGTTTTTTACTCGGCGCAAGATACTGCCCCAGGCTTAAAAAATCGCATTGGGCGCGCCTTAAATCGCTCAATACTTCCAAGACCCCTTCCTCTGTCTCCCCCAGACCGAGCATTAGCCCTGATTTTGTATAAACATTTTTATTGAAACTTTTTGCTTTTGTCAAGACATCAAGAGACCGCTCATATTGCGCACCCTGCCTTACTTTGCCATAAAGAGCAGGAACTGTCTCAAGGTTATGCGCGAAAATATCCGGAGAGGCCCTTATGACCTTTTTAATAGAACTAATGTTTGCCTTAAAATCAGGGACAAGCACTTCCACTTTTAAATCCTTGTCCAATGCTTTTAATGCCCTTATCGTATCCGAAAATATCCCCGCTCCCCCGTCTTCTAAATCGTCACGGGTAACGCTTGTAATAACGACATGTTTTAATCCTAATTTTTTTACCGCCTTTGCCACGCGCTGCGGCTCATCAGGGTCTATTTTATCAGGAACGCCTTTTTTGACCGCGCAGAAATTACAGTTTCTTGTGCATGAATTTCCCATAATAAGAAACGTGGCCACTTTTTTAGAAAAACACTCCCCGATATTCGGACACAGCGCTTCTTTGCAGACAGTATGCAGGTTATGCATTCGGAAAAGTTTATGCAGTTTTAGAGTTTCCTGCAGGTTAATTTTTTTTCTAAGCCAATCAGGCCTTGTCTTCATCGCCTTTTAATCTCCGTCTTTTTTCATAATGCGGGTGTGGCGGAAATAATTCCAGTCTTTTGTTTTGTATTTCTCCTGGCACAGTGCATATGCTAAATCCTGCTCATGATCGGAAAAAAAACTCTTCGTCATCTTTGCGGAAAACGTCTTAGCAAATGACTCCTTAAACCGATCAACTCCTTCATTAAACTCAATATTTTTGCCGCACGCATCAACAAGAGAAATAATATTATTTTCAATATCCCCCAAGTCTCCGCGAAAACAGGACTTAATCATGGGGAAATTAAGGCGCAGCGGAATTGACCCGTGTTGAAAAACAATATCCCCCACCCTCTTTTGAGCATTGCCGCCCAGTTTTTTACCATCGACCATCACATCAAAGTGCTCTTTTGTCGAATAACAAAATGATACTGTTTCACCATGAGAATACTCTTGTGTATCACCGGCATAATAGGGATTTAATCCCCAACTCCTGTAGGCAGCAAGAATAAAGTCTGTGATAATTCTAAAGCTTTTACGCACGGAATCAGGAAGCGACAGATCATTTTTTGAACATACCAGGCTGTAAGTAATCTCATCCTTGTGATATATTCCTTCTCCCCCGGTCATCCTTCTTACAAAAGCTATATTTTTGGTACGCATGAAAGTTAGATTAAGCGCATCCAGCGGCTTTTGCGAAACTCCGATGGAAACAGCCGGGGTCATCCAGCGATAAAATCGTAACACAGGCGTCTGCTTTTTGAAATCATAAGTCTGCAGCAGAGCCTCATCCACAGCCATATTCATGTACGGATCAGTATCCGGAGAAACGATTACCCGCCATGTCTGCATTAATTATCACCAAACTTTTAATTTAAAAATGAATCTTAGAAAATACTCCTATTTTTTCAAAAGGCAATTTTATATTACGGCTGCCACCTAAGCTTTAATTCCCGGGCTGCTTTAGTCTCATCAAGGCGTTTAACCGGCATGTTCCGAGGTGCCTGTTTTAAGACATCCGGATCGCTAACCGCCAATTGCGCCGCCTTGATCATTTTATCAATAAACCAATCCAATGTCTCTTTTGATTCTGTTTCCGTAGGCTCGATCATAAGCGCCTCTTTAACGATCAAAGGGAAATACACCGTCGGCGGATGTATGCCCTGACTTATCAGATATTTGGCAATATCCAGCGCGCTTATGCCTTTTTCTTTCTGCTTATCCGCAGAAAGAACAAATTCATGCATACAGATTCTGTCATAAGGTAAGCTAAAGTGCTTCTTAAGCAGCACTCTTGTATAATTCGCATTTAATACCGCTGCTTCAGATACATCAATAAGTCCGGATTTTCCCAGCAATAAAATATAAGCATAGCTTTTCAGGATAACCCCGAAATTTCCATAAAAAGGAGCAATAAATCCCAGCGATTTCGGCCGGTCATAATCAAGGGCAAATGTACCGTCACTGCGCTTTATAACCCAAGATATAGGCAGATACTCCTTAAGTTTTTTGCTCACTCCTACAGGACCCGCTCCCGGGCCTCCTCCTCCGTGAGGAGCGGCAAAAGTCTTATGAAGATTAAGATGCACTATATCAAATCCCAGGTCACCCGGACGCGCTTTACCCAGAATAGCATTAAGGTTGGCCCCGTCATAATACATCAAAGCCCCGGCTTTATGCGCATCATTACATATCTCCTGGATAGAATTGTTAAAAATCCCCAGGGTGTTTGGACAGGTCAGCATAACCCCAGCCACATCTTTATTCAGTTTTTTCCTGAATTCTTCAATATCCATACAGCCGTTCTTATTCGTAGGGATAACAATGACCTCATAACCGGCTATCGCCGCGCTTGCCGGATTTGTGCCATGCGAGGAATCAGGCACAATAATATATTTCCGCTTTTCTCCCCTGTGCCTGTGAAAAGCAGCAATAAGCATTACTCCGGTAAGTTCTCCGTGCGCGCCTGCTAAAGGCTGCATAGTAAAAGCATCCATACCGGTAATCGCACAAAGTAATTTTTCTGTTTTATAAATAACCTCCAGAGACCCCTGGGCAAGGATTCCCCCGCCGCGCAGTTGAGGGATCAGGGGATGCAGATCGGTAAATCCTTCCATGGCGGCAATTTTTTCCGTAAATTTAGGATTATACTTCATGGTGCATGAACCCAAGGGATAAAAATTAGTATCCACAGAAAAATTCATTTTCGATAAACTTGTGTAATGCCTTACAACATCAAGCTCGGATACCTCAGGCAGCTGTGCATCCTTTTTTCTTAAATACCTGCCCTCAAGTGCAGCAACAGCAGGCACTCCAGCTTGAGGCATTTTCAAGCCTGTCCGCCCTTTAATACTTTTTTCAAATATTAACCGCATAAAACCGCCTCTAAACTTTGCGCGCATTTAATAATTTCTTCTTTTGTTCTTTTTTCCGTAACATTGACCAGCAGGTACTTTTCCATTCCTTTATAAAATCTGCTTAAAGGAAATCCGCAGGCAAAGCCTTTGCTGATCATCCTATTAACGACCTCCTGGGCATTTTCCGGCAGTAGAACAGTAAACTCGTTGAATGTAGGCGAACTTCTTTTTACCGTAACTCCCGGGATATCGTCAAAGACACTTTTAGCAAATTCACTTTTTTGAAAGTTTATTTCCGCCAGGTTTTTAAACCCCTGTTTTCCGATAAGGGAAAGGTATATAACCGCGCGCAAGGCACACAGCGCTTCATTGCTGCAAATATTAGAAGTTGCTTTTTCCCGCCTGATATGCTGTTCTCTCGCCTGCAGGGTCAGCACAAACCCCCTTTTATTATCAATATCGACTGTTTCTCCGACTATTCTGCCGGGCATTTTTCGCACATACTCTTTTTTTACAGACATAAACCCGAGATACGGACCTCCGAAAGACAAAGGAAGCCCTAAACTCTGGCCCTCTCCTGTTGCAATATCCACGCCCATTTCCGCCGGGGTTTTTAAAATTCCCAGAGCGATCGGATAAACAGACTGCACAACCAGAGCCCCGTGCTCGTGTGCCTTTTTTACAATATCAGAATGATCATCAATAGCCCCGAAAAAATTAGGGTTTTGAAGTATCACAGCTGCAGTTTTATCATCTATGTGTTTATAAATTTCCTCGCGGCAGCTTTGGCCGTGCACCACAGGAGTTTCCACAAATTCAACGGCAAGATTAGAGGTATAGCTGTACAAAAGGCTTCTATATACAAGATTGACACCGCTGTCAACAATGATCTTTCTTTTTCCCGTTATTCTGACGGCCATCATTGCCGCCTCATATAGGGCCGTCCCTCCGTCATATAAAGAAGCATTGGCCGCATCAAGTCCGGTCAGTTCACAAATAGCACTCTGGTATTCAAAAATTGCCTGAAGCCAGCCCTGAGAACATTCCGGCTGATAAGGAGTATATGCTGTATAGAATTCCGCACGTGAACTCAAAGCATCAAGAGCGCTTGGTATATAGTGATCATAAAAACCGGCACCCAGGAAATGCACAAGATTAGTCGCGTTTTTTGAACTAAGTTTTTTAAAATACTCTACAACTTCAAACTCAGATTTGCCCTCAGGGATATCAAAAGACTGCGCTCTTAGTTCGGGAGAGATGTCTTTAAAAAGATCATCAATATGCTTAACCCCGATCGTCTCAAGCATTGATTTGATCTGCTCTTTTGTATGCGGAATATAGCTCAATGTAATATACCTTCCAGAAATTTTTTATACCCTGCACTATCCATAAGATTGTCTTTTTCCTTTTTATCAGAGATTTCTATAGCCAAAAACCAGCCCTGTTCATAAGGAGACTGATTTATTAATTCCGGATTATTCTTGACTTGCTCATTTATTTGAATAACCCTGCCGCTTAAGGGGGCATAAATATCAGAAGCTGCTTTTACCGACTCTATTGCTGCTATTTGCTTAAACTGCGCGCACTTTGCATCCTTATTCGGCAGTTCCACAAACGTTATGTCTCCCAGCGAGGATTGCGCATAATCCGTAATACCCATCTTTGCCTTATTGCCTTCGATCTTTACCCATTCATGTTCCTTGGTATAGAACAACCCATCCGGTATATTCATTTTATTACCTCCCTTTAATAAGCAGCGAGAAGCAAGTAGAGAGTAGCGAGAATTAATCATATCTCTTATTGGAAAAATTTTCCCAGCGCTATACGCTCACTTAACTTTACCGCTTTTCAAAAACACCAAATTCTGCATTATTTGTTTTTTCTTGCTGCTTTATTTTAATTTTACTTTCTTCGTCCTTCTGCTTTTTCTTTTCTTGCTACTTGCTTCTCGCTACTCGCTACTTTATTCTTGCTGTTCCATTTTTATAAAATGGTTTTTTTATTATTTGAGCCTCTATTTCCACACTGCCGTCTTTAAGTAAAAGCTGCGTTCCGGCAGCGCTGAACTCACTTTCAACATATCCCATCCCGATTCCGCAGGTTAGGCTCGGAGAAAAAGATCCGCTGGTTACAATTCCGATCTGCTTAGCGTTATTATAAATTTTATAGTTGTGACGCGGCGCTCTTCTTGATTTACTCATAAAACAGGTCATCTTTTTTGCAGTACCCTTTGCTTTAAATTTTTCTAACGCTGCCTTGCCCTTAAAATCTTTCTCAAAATCAATAAAACCGGCCAGCCCTGCTTCAATGGGGTTACGGCCCAGATCAATGTCAGAACCATAAAGAGGATAACCTGCCTCAAGCCGCAATGTATCGCGTGCTCCCAGTCCTGCCGGTTCTACTCTCTTGTCTTTTAAAAGCAGTTCCCACAACTGGCGCACATTTTCTTTCCCCACATACAGTTCATAGCCCAGCTCACCGGTATATCCGGTGCGGCTGATAATGCACTTTTGTCCGAGCAGGGAAAAAAATCCAAAGGTATAAAACCTGAGTTTGCCGATATCTCCTGAAATAATTTTTTCAAGCACGTCTTTTGATAGCGGCCCCTGCAGATCAAGCTTGCAGGTATTATCAGATATATTATCTATCTGTGCGTCAGCACTTAAAGATCCCTTGATATGAGCAAAATCACCGGATGTTGTCGCCGCATTAACGACCAGCATAAATTCATCTTCTTTTTCCTTATAAATAATAACATCATCTATAATACCGCCCTTATCATTAAGCATGAACCCGTAACGGCAGCTCATCAGGGGCATTTTGGCTAGATTAATGGTAAGTATCCTCTCAAGTCCGTCTTTGCCGGAGTCAACCTTGAGCTTAAACTCGCCCATATGGCAAATATCAAACAACGAGGCCGAGCTGCGGCACCACAAATGTTCGGCAATAATACCTTTATATTGTATCGGCATAAGCCAGCCGCCAAAACCGGCCATGCGTGCTTTAAGCCTAATGTGTTCATCATATAACGGTGTTGCTTTTTCTGGCATTGTCTTGAAATAATTTATTATTATAAATACGCGTTATTTTTAAGATATTTTACGTAGTCCGCTATCGATTCATCCAGGCTTGTAAATTTAAAATCACATCCTGCTTTTCTTATTTTATCCATTTTACTTTCTGTAAAATACTGGTACTTAGAACGCAAATATTCCGGCATTTCTATATACTCGATCTTAGGCGTTATCCTGAGCGCCTTGAACATAGCACCTGCCAATTCATTCCAGGTATGGGCCTTCCCTGTACCAAGATTGTATATCCCGCAAATTTCGGGATTGCGGAACAGATAAAACATGACCTCCACCGCATCTTTCACATAGATAAAATCTCTTTTTTGCTCTCCGTGCCCATACTCTTTTTTATATGATTTAAATAAACGCAGGCAGCCATCAAGTGCTGCCTCGTTGAACTTTTTACAGATAATACTGCTCATTTCACCCTTGTGATACTCATTTGGCCCGAATACATTGAAGAATTTAATCCCGGTCACTTTTTTTTCATAACCATTATTAAGCACCCACAGATCAAAGAGCTGTTTTGAGAAACCGTACAGGTTCAGAGGCCGCAGTATTCTGGTCGCCTCATCACTGTCATCATAGCCGTTGCTTCCATTACCATAAGTAGCCGCGGATGAGGCATAAAGAAAAGGAGCTTTATGCTTAAAAGCCCACTGGGCAATGATTTTTGAGTATTCATAATTGTTTTTAATGAAGTAATCGCCGTCTGTACAGGTCGTAGAACTGCAGGCGCCCATATGTACTATATGTTTAGGGTCACGCAGTTTATCTTCGAGTATCAAGCGCAGAAAATCGTCTTTCTGGATATAATCAGAAAAACGCTTGCCCTGAAGATTCTTCCATTTATCCGTAGAATCCAGCTCATCGACAACAATAATATCGCTGATACCCTCAGAGTTCAGCTTCCAGAGAAAACAACTTCCTATAAATCCGGCTCCCCCGGTTAAAATAATCATACTGCCTCCTGGTATAATCCTCATACATAAGCTGGATTATACCTGTAATCGAGCTTTTAATCTCTGGGATCAAGACATCCTGCTACTTTTTCATTATAGGATGTCTTTTTATCTTCAAATGCCTTTAAGCGAATGCGTCAAACGATGTTATATTATATCAAAATCAGCATTCTTGCAAATCATTTTTTTAACCTATTGTTAAAGAAGAGGTTAGAATATAGTTTTTAATCAACATCAAAAGAAATCACCTGGATTATGGAACCGGGGAAAAATGTAAGTTCAAGCGCAGCACCCTCTAAAATCGTTCCTTTGGCTAAGACAGAAAAGGTTTCCTTGAACGATTCCTCACTGACTCCGTTAAGCATCCCCACCTTAATTCTAACTCTGGTTACAGACACAGCTCCCTCTTCTTGCGCGTGTTCAGATATCCCTTTTATAATCGGCTCGATCAAATGTGTCTCATGCATTATTCTTTTCTCCTGAGGTTATTGGTTAATGTTATCGCTATCTCTTCAAGTGCCTTTTTTACCCTGTCTGACATCTCTTCTCCAAAGCGGATATTTTCCGGCTGGACTCCGAGCATAAAAATATCGGCGTTTGTTTCTTTTTCCAGATATTCGATAAACATATTCGGCGAGATATCATGCGTGGTAAATCCGCAATTCAGTATATCGGATTTCTCTAAGATTTCATATGTTCCTGCTTCAGAATTTAGTTCTACAGCATCGACGATTAAAACAGTATCCGGTTTTAACTTGGCAATCTTCCCGGCATAATTCTCCGGAGCAGTACCGGCATCAATGCATACCGCATCCAGCTTCCCCTGGATCAACTCAATTAAGACTGGACCACATCCATCGTCAGCGCGCAGTATATTTCCAATACCAATAATAACGACTTTGCCCTTGAATTGAAATTTAAATTCATTCTGGGATTTCATTTGATTTATTATTTGGGTCATTTTTAATTAAGTTAAATATTTTTCTATAACTTATTATTAGAACAAATTAATAATGCCCCATGTAATCGGGCTTTTAATCGGTGTAATAAGGTTCTTTCATTCAACTTAAACAAAAAAGAACCTATTATTTCGTGGTCAGAGTGGTCTGTCTTCGGCAACGGGCACAAAGAATCTTCACTCTATCAGATCGTCCCTGGTCTGCTAAGGCGCAAATGATATTCTCATCTACAATCCCAAGGTTTCTGAGGCGGGCAAGATATAACGTAGGGTTTGAGAAGCTCAGTTCGCCTATTTTCTCAGTGATCCACTTTAAGTGATCTTTACACGCTACAGGCGTTCCACACATCTCGCAAAGCTGCAATTCTTTTTCTATAGTTTCAAACGCTTCTTTTCTATCAAAAAAAGCAAGCTCCCAATCACGCGATAATTTAATCCCCTCATGATCAGAAATACACGCTGCTTCGCATTCACCGCAGAATATACAAGTGTCTGTATAATGGATCATTGTCCTCTTCGGACTTTTAACCTCTTCAGTTTCGTCTTTAAACCCAAGCGCTTCTGCCGGACAAACATTTACGCAGGCCAGGCATCCAACACATTTTTCCTGATCATACTTAGGCTGTCCTCTGAAATTCGCATGCGCAATATGCACTTTTGCGGGAAATTTAGATGTATACGGCCCTTTTATCAAGGCCTTAATCGCTTCAATCAGTTCTCTAATCTTCGGTAATTTCATAATAAAATTATTGGTTCCCTTTAACTTTTTCTTTTTTCTCTTTATGCTTTTGCTTTTTCGTCCATCGTCTCTCGTTCCTCATCTATCAGACTTCGCTTCTCGCTACTCTTTGTTAGGCTTCTCCCTCTTTATCTTCCTTGTATTTATCAACTACGCTCCCTGACCAAAGTTTGTTGCCGGCTCGATGCGCTCCTCTAGCAACAGCATGCGCAGCAACCGGTGAAGTCAGAATAAGAAATATTATTCCTAAAAGAGCCTTTAACCCTGCTGCGCTTACTCCCATAATTAGAAATACGCCAAAAAGCATACTGCATGTACCAAGCGTTACGCATTTTGTCGCTGCCTGTAAACGGTTATATACATCCGGAAGACGCACCAGCCCCAGACATCCGATAAAATCAAAAGCCAGCCCGATAGCGATTAATGCAAGCCCTATAATATTATTCATCGAAATCTTTTCCTTCCAAATATTTAGAAAATGCTAAAGTACTGATAAAACTCTGCAATGCCCAGGCAATACCGATATCAATATACCATGATCTTCCTGTGGAAATAGTAAGCAATGCGCAAAGACCTACTATCATAATGCCCAAAATATCCACAGCTACAATTCTATCCGCTCCCGTAGGGCCTTTGTATATGCGGTAAAGACACAAAAAACAGGAAAGAACAATAACATAACAACCTCTGCCCAAGAAACCAATAAAAGGTAAATCCTGATCAAAAATAAATATTAACGGATAGCGAACCATCAGGAACAAAATTCCCGCGAGGATGACTGCCCCTGTTTTCCACTTTATTATTTCAATATCTTCAATTTTCTTCATGTTTCCTCAATAAATAAAATTAAGTTATCTTTTAATTTCTAATCAAATATCTTTTTCAGTATTTTTTCAAAACGTGACGCAATCACCTTTGTTGCGCCTTCGGTGTCAGTAGCCGTTACATTAATCCAGTGCACATATAAAATCCCGTTATCTGTGTCTATATCAACAGTCAGAGTGCCGGGGGTAAGTGTTATGGAGTTAGCTAAAAATGTTAATGCCATGTCTGATTTTAAATCGGTTTTTACCTTAATTATCCCCGGATTTATCGGCAATTTAGGATGCAGCACCCGATAAGCTACATCAAAATTCGCTTTTATGCATTCCCAGACAAATACCGGCAGAAAATAGAATATGAAATACCAGTAACGTAATGGATGACGTAAACAATAAGTTCTGGTTATAAATAAATCCCCGATTAAAGCAGCTACTAATCCGGCAACAAAAATCCCGCTAATAAAATGCTGTATATCCGGCATCCAGTTTAATAATAACCAAACGAAAAATGCAACTAAAAATAGTACCAGTTTACTTTTCATTTATTAATGCATCCCTTTCAAAATTAATTCAGCGTATTTTGCGCCTTGAAAAAGCGCCTCCGTTGCAGGCACTAAGAAAATTTGTTTAACAACAGGAAGAAGCAATAACCCGCCTACAGCACAAATAAGGGCTAATATACACATAGACAGCCGCATAAAGAATGGGACCTCTTTAATCCGTGCCCATCTTTTCCTTAAAGTTCCATAAAAAGCATATTTCATTACCTTCATGAATGAAGCCAGTGTTAATATGCTGGCTATTACCGCCAAGAATGCATAACCAAAATAGCCGGCCTGAACGGCTGCGACAATAATAATTAATTTACTCCAGAACCCGTTAAACGGAGGAATTCCGGCAATAGACATTGAAGCCGTAAGGCTGGTTGCCCCTGTAACAGGCATCTTGGCAAAGAGCCCTCCCATCCTTTGTAAATCACGGGTTCCCGTAGCATATTCAACTGCTCCGGAATTCAAAAACAGCAACGATTTAAACACAGAGTGATTGAAAAGGTGAAACAATCCTCCCAAAATACCCAGCGGTGTGCCCAATCCAATACCAAGCACAACATATCCTATCTGGCTGATAGAGTGATAAGCTAAAAGCCGTTTTAAATCCCACTGTCCGATTGCCAGAAAAACACCCACAATCATAGAAAGCGCTCCCAGGAACATTAAAACCGAGGATATATTCTGATTTATTCCGATTACGTTATATAATATCCGGCATAATGAATAAACCCCTAAAGACTTTATAAATACCCCGGAAAGCATTGCCGATATCGGAGCTGGTGCTGAAGGATGTGCGTCCGGCAGCCAGGCGTGAAAAGGTACAAGTGCTGCTTTAAGCCCAAATCCCATAATGAACAACACACTGACAAAAAGCGCGATATTGCTGAATCCTTTTTCCGCCAGAACAGCAGCCATGTCTGCCATATTCAATGTTGAGGTGTAGCTATACAAAAATGCAATGCCCAAGAGAACAAAGAACGATCCGATAGTGCCCATTATCGCATATTTAAATGCTGCCTCAAGTTCATGACGTTCTGTACCAAAAGCAACCAGAGCATAGCTGGCAACAGAAGCAATTTCCAAGAATATAAAAAGATTAAATATATCGCCTGTTACCACTACTCCGTTCATCCCTGCAAGCATTAAGAGGAATAATGTATAAAATTTCCACTTGGAAGTAAACCGCTCCATATAATTTACTGAATAAAGAGCGACGCAGAATGCAATCAAATTTACAGTGACCAGCATGAATGCGGTCAATCCGTCCAAAACCAGGCCTATACCTAAGGGCGGCTGCCACCCGCCGACACTATAGCTCAGCAATCCGGTCATATTTAAAAACTTTACGCTCAATAACGATAACCCGCACAACAGAAGTGAAGTTATAACTCCCAGTAAATCCGCAATCCAGCTGATTTTTTTCCCTAATAATGAAATAATAAATGCCCCGGCAAGCGGTATAACAACAAAAAGCGGTATTATGTTTAAATATGTTATCATCCTCTTAATTCCCTGATTTTTGTGATATCAAAAGTGCCAAACTTTTCATAAATTCTCATAGCAATTGCAACAAGCAATGCCGTTGTCGCCAGGCCGATGACAATAGCCGTTAAAACTAATGCTTGCGGCAGCGGGTCTACCATGTTATTTATCACTTTATCTGGTAATAGAATCGGCACATCCCCTTGTTTGCGGTAGGCAATAACAATAAAAAACAGATTGATCGCGTATTCGCAAATGATCGTACCAATGATAATCTTGATAATATTGCGCTTTCGCAGGACACAATAAAGCCCGACGCAAAAAAGCACAAGACAAAGTAAATAAATTATCATTTTTTATCTTCCTTGTTAACTATTTTTAAAAGCACCAAAGCGACAAAGATGGAAAAAAGCCCTGCCCCGACTTTAAGGCTTATAGCAATATTGCAAAGAGGGATAATGCCCGCGCTGAACAATTTAAACGGCTCTCCCTTAGGTAGAAAATTAAGAAAAAAATACCCGCCCATAAATCCAAGCATTGCAATGCTTAGGAATAACAAAGCGCCAAAACTTTCAAAAAAAGAAGCCCGGGATAAAGATAAGCGCTTAAACGCCTCCTCTTTCCCATAAGCAAGCATGAGATGAATAAACGACAAGGCAATAATCACTCCTCCGGCAAATCCTCCCCCCGGAGAAACATGCCCATGCGAGATTATATGCGCTCCATAAAGGAATATAAGTCCGACAGTTAAACGGGTAACGGTCTTGACAATCAATGACATCCCTTTATCGTGTTCTCTGCTCACCCTGTTAGACCCCCTGCTAATATCAACAAAAATAGGTTTATCATACTCATAAGTTTCCTCATCTCTTTAAAAAATATGTACAACAGCCCTGCGTCTAACGGGCTCATTTTTCTTTTCCTGCTTGAAGGCTATCTTTTTTCCTGCCGACCTGGCGGACAATTGTTAATACTCCGATAACTGCTGTGAATAATATAGTCGCCTCACCTAAAGTATCAAAGGCTCTAAAATCAAGTATAACTGAGCTGACAATATTTGGTGCTCCTGTCTTCGCCAGTCCATATTCCAAATATGCATTGCCAACTTTCATAATCGGATCGCCAAACATAGGCATTTCCCGAAAGCATCTTACAGCAATTAATAAAAACGCAGTAATAAACGATCCCGTGATTAAAGTATTGAAAAACCAGCGTCCGCTGGTTGAAAAAGGAATGTCCCTTTTAAGTGTTGCTCTGATTAAAATAATCAGGCACAATATTTCAACTACCAGCTGAGTAATCGCAACATCCGGCGCCTGAAGGATAAGGAAAACAATAGAAAGCCCAAGACCTACCGCTCCCACGGCAATCACCGAAGAAAGAAGATCTTTGATCTCCACAGCGATTATTGCCCCAACGATCATAAAAATCAATAATATAGTAAGTCCGATCATATCTCTACCTCAATATTAAAAAATAAAATAAAACCAGCATGCCAAAAAGACACCAACTCAAGTATGAAGAAAGAATGCCATTATGTATATATCTCAACATGCTGCTAAAAGTAAACGTGAGTCTTGTTCCCACATCATAAATATCAAACGATTTTTTCTCAGCCATCTTATACATTTTCTTTAAAAACCCGATATCTGAGATTGTGTTATAAAACTCTGTTCCGGAGACCCTCATCTCGGGGTGCTTTTTTTCATCCTCGCCTTCACCGCCTAAGAAAGCATCGGCTTCTCTTGTTTTTAACGCCGTGCCGAGCAAATAGATCATAAGCCCGATCAGAACGCCGACGATCAAAAGTACTGAAGCCAGGTTTGCATTCCAGATGCCCGGAAAATATATATACGCCTGCTGCAGGCTCGGTAAAATAAATAAGGCCAGCGGTACTTTATATGCCCAGACGCCAAAGACAATACATAAAACCGCAAGACATACCTGCGGGAGGAGCATCCAGGGAGAGATTTTCTCTGCCCATCCAGCGCCGCTTAATTTTTTAGACGGCTGGCCTAAAAATACAGCATGCAGTAATTTCATAAAACTTGCCAGTGTCAAGGCACTGCCAAACATTGCTGCCACAAGCCATACAATCCAAAGCCATTTGCCTTCTCCAGCTGTATTTATAATACCTTGATAAATCATCCATTTGGAAACAAAACCGTTAAACGGTGGAACGCCTGAGATAGAAAAAGAGGCAATCAAAAACGTGATGAAAGTAACCGGCATAACCTTTGCCAGTCCGCCCAGATTATCTAAATCCGTGGTTCCTGCTTTTTTCTCTACTGCACCTGCGCAAAAGAATAAGCATGATTTATAAATTGCGTTATTAAGCATATGAAACAATCCGCCGGCAATACCGATAAGCGTCCCTGTACCGATGCCTAAAACCATATATCCGACCTGGCTTACGGCGTGATACCCTAAAAGTCTTTTTAAATCATGCTGAACTAATGCCATCATAACCGCGGCGATAATTGTCAAGCTTCCTAAGGCCATTAACACCGTGTTCATTCCTGTGTTCATGGCAAACATCTCCAGGCAAATCCGCATGAGAAAATATATTCCTAAAAGCTTATCCAAAGATGCCGGCAAAAACGCCGTAACCGGAACCGGAGCATCCTCTGCTGTATCCGGAACCCAGGTGTGAAAAGGCATTGCCCCGGCCTTGGCAAATGCCCCGGCCGCAAGACACAAAAACGCTATTATAGCGCTTTTTGTATTAAATGGTATCAGTATCTCGCTCATCTGCAACGAACCCGCGTTATGCCAGATCAAGGCCAGGCCTAAGAGCATCAGGGCATCTGTACCGCCGATAATAATAAAGGCCTTCTTGGCTGTATAGGAGGTTCGTTTTCCTTTGCCAAAATTAATCAATAAGTATAAAAGCAGTCCGAGGAATCCCCAGAAGACAATAAATAAAATCAAATTATTTGAAAAAACAACCCCGAGTGAAGCCGCAAATGTCAAAATTATACAGGTATAATACCGCAGCAATCCTTTTCTTTTGCCCATATACCCGATGGAGTAGATAATTGTAAGCAAAGAAAACAGCCCGATAAATATTCCTACGAATACCGACAGCTTATCGACCCTGAAAAGTGACGCATATTGGCTTAAGAATTCACTTATCACTTAACACCCATTTTCTTTTTCAGCTTTTGTGTTTTTTCCTGTGAAAGCCGGACTAAATCTTCTCCGTTATAGAGCTTCTTTCCCTTTATATTACGCACAGCCATTCTTTCTGTACAGCAATAACACGGATCAATAGCCGCGAGAATTATAGTTGTATCGGCAAGGGTCTCTCCTATAACCGTTGCCTTATATGTAGGCATATTCATAAATGTCGGAGCTCTTACCTTATGGCGGACAGGCCTGTTAGTGCCATCGCTTCTGACATAATGAAATGTTTCGCCTCTCGGCGCTTCAATATGACCAATACCTTCTCCCGGGGGTATGCTTTTAATCTTAGCGTCTATTTCCCCCTTAGGTAAATTATTTAAACACCATTTTACTATTTTTATAGATTCAAATGTCTCGAGCACTCTTACTACCAGTTTATCAAACACATCGCCGTTTTTGGTTACAATCATATTCCAATCAAGACGGTCATAAACCCCATAAGGACTATCTTTCCTTAAATCCCGCGCAACCCCGGAGGCCCTTGATGTCGGCCCTAAAGCCGAGAAATTAATCGCGTCCTCTTTAGTTAAGATACCGATCCCTTTTGTCCTGGCATGTAAAACAGGATCGTCCATAACCGCTTTTTTCAGCATTTCCAAAGTAGGTACTATGGAATCTATTTTCTTTAAGGCAAACGGGATATCTTCTGCCTTTATGTCGCGTCTTACTCCGCCGGGTTTAAACATGGCATAGTTATTCCTGTTTCCGGAAAGTGCTTCCATAACATCGAGGATTTCCTCGCGCAGCTTCCATGCCCACATAAAAACAGTATTATAACCCAGGAAATGCCCGGCCAGCCCCAGCCACAACAGATGCGAATGGATTCTTTCTCCTTCGGCAATTATTGTCCTGATAAACTTGGCCCTGACCGGAACTTCCATGGGAAAGATATCCTCAACCGCTCTTGTATAAGCAAAAGGGTGGCTGGTTGAACAGATCCCGCATATTCTTTCGATAACATAGGTGGATTGATCAAATGTTCTTCTCTCTGATAGTTTTTCTATGCCGCGGTGGTTCCATCCTACGCGCACATCAATATCAACAACTCTCTCCCCTTCAACAGTAAGGCTGAAAAATTCCGGCTCTTCCTGCAGCGGGTGATACGGTCCTATGGGAACTATTGTCTTTGCCATTTCTCCCTGTCTCTTTTTTTTTATTTACTCTTTATTTTTAGGTGTACTTTTGTTTACTTACGGTTGACTTTTTACTTTTTCCTTTTAACTTTTTACTTATAATCATACTCCCCGGTCCCTGATTGCGTTCTTATCCCATTCTTTGTAATCTCTGCGCAAAGGATAAACACCTTCCGGCCATTCATCCGGTAAAAGCAATCTTCTTAAATCAGGATGGCCTTTAAAATTTATCCCCAAAAGCTCGTTCATTTCTCTTTCTATCCAGTTTGCTGCCTCAAAAACAGGAGTCAGTGAATCTATTTCCAGGCTGTCTTTTTCTAATTTCACACGCAGGGAGATCACAAGATTAATTTCCTCCATTGTAAAATGGTACAGAATTTCCATATGATAACGTAAATCCACGCCTGAGGCAATATTAAATCTCGCTCCCATATCCCGAAATATATATGCGGCGGCTTTTTTCAGCGATTGCGGCTTTATTTCAATATATACTCTCTTTGCCGACTTATCGAAAACTTCAACGATGTCAGCCTTGAATCTGGTTTTTAAATCTGCTATGACTTCATCTCTATTCATTTAACTTTCCTCGGCTATTTCTTTCCTTTTATTTTTTCTATCAGCTTAACCACTCCGGCAATGATCGCTTCCGGTTTAGGCGGACAGCCGGGTATGTATACATCCACAGGTATGATCTTATCCAGGGGCAGCGGACAATTATAGCTATGTATAAACATCCCCCGAGACAGAGAACATTCCCCAATGGCCACCACCAGACACGGTTTAGGTACCTGATCATATAAGAGCTTTAATTTTGCCGCGGACATTCTGTTGCAGGAACCTGTGATCAAAAGCACATCCGCATGTTTTATACTGCCGGCTAAAATCATACCGAAGCGTTCGATGTCAAACCTGGGCGTAAGACAATCGAGAATTTCGATATCGCAATTATTACAACTGCCCGTAGCCAGATGAAATACCCATGGTGATTTAAGCAGAGCCTGCAGTTTTATTCCCATATTATTTACCCATTAACGCCAGTGCCACGGCAAATATTGCCAACACTGTCATTGGCCCCCAGAAAAATCTGACCGCCTGGTCAATCCTTACTCGGGGGTTTGTATTTCTAATAACCGTTATTAAAGCCACGATACCCAGATATTTCAAAACAGTATATAAAAGATTAATGCCCTCATAACGCAAGCCGCCCATAAATACAGTTAACAGGAAAAACGGCAATACAAACAAAAGCATATTTTTCATTAATCTATACATTGCCAGCCCTGAACCGGAATATTCTATTAACGCTCCTCCGGTGATTTCCGTTTCTGCTTCCGGCATATCAAAGGGGACAAGCCCTAATTTAGCCTGAACGCACATAAGAGCAACTATCAGTGCAATAACTCCGGACCAGTTTCCCAAAATTATTCCATTTTGAGCCTGGTAATTCAATATCTCCGTAATCCTGAGGGAAAAATCTGATTTTATGACTACAACCAGCATTGCCAGGACAAACGGCAATTCATAACCCAAAACCAGTTTCATCTCCCGGGATGCGCCTATACTTGCCAGGGGATTCCGGGAAGCAAAACCGCCGATAATAATACTTATTGAAGGAATAGCTAAAAGATAGATAACCACGATCAAGTCACCCAAAAAACTTTGATCCGGATTGATATTGTTCAGCCATAACAAGGTAGAGACCAGCATTACACTGGCCAGGCCGATGACCGGCGCCATTAAAAAGACCGGTTTTGAAGCACCGCGGGGAATAAGTGTTTCTTTGCCTAAGAGCTTTATAATATCTATTAAAGGCTGCAGCAGGGGCGGTCCTACACGGTATTGAACCCTGGCCGTTACTTTTCTATCAATCCAGCTGGATAACAGCCCGATAAGGGCAGTAAAGAAAAACCCAAAACAAATGAAATAAATTATATAAATCATGCTTTTTCCCTGTCCCAGTGCGTGGAATGCACAATCAGGTTATCTCCGGCTAAAAACGTATTCTCATCCAGTTTAATATCGCCGCTTTCCAGTTTCAAGGCGTCAAACGGGCAGGTTTTTATGCAAAGCGGTTCATCTTTTTTGTTCAACCGGTCTAAACAAAAATCACAATTATGAACCAAGAACGGAACGTTCTCCGGGTATATTGTTCCATAAGGACATGCATGTGAGCAGGAGCAGCAGCTGATACAACGCATATTGTGTCTTACAAGCATTTTGTCTTTATCTTCGAGCTGTTCTAATGCCTCTACCGGGCAGGCGTTTACACAATGCGGTTCTTCGCATCTGCGGCACACCAGCGCATACGTTGCCAGCTCAGCTACAGATATGATCCCCACATTTGCCCCTACGGGATGGAAATAATAACTGCATTTTATTACGCAATCTTTGCATTCACCTGCAGCGCAAACATCCAAATCAATAAAAAGCCTTTTATCTTTACTTTTTCCCGGCTTTGTATTAAATTTGCCATGATGAAGTTGTTCCGCACTTGTCTGCATTCTCGTGTTTCCTCATCTATTCCCAGATATCCGGAAATTTTTTAATCTTATCATAAGTAAAAACCGGCCCGTCTTTACAGGCATAATATGAACCCAGTCGGCAATGTCCGCACTTGCCGATTCCGCAGGACATGTTTTTTTCCATGGAAAGGTATAAATTTTTTTCCTTAAATCCCATTTCCAAAAGCTTCATTGCCGCAAATTTCATCATTATCGGCGGTCCGCAGACAATGGCTATATCCGTTTCATAATCCATTACCACATCATTAAGGATTGTTGTTACCAACCCGACATTACCGTTCCAGGTATCATCGCCTTTATCCACTGTTATCCGGCAATTCAAATCCTCTCTTTTTGTCCAGCTTTCAACTTCACTTCTGTAGACCAGCTCTTTCGGGTTGCGGCAGCCGCCTCTAAAATATAATTTCTTAAAATCCTCACTTCTGTCAAACAGTGCATACATCAAGCTGCGCAGCGGCGCAAATCCGCACCCTCCGCCGACAACAAGTACTTCCTTATCCTTGAACTTATCCAAAGGATACCCTGTGCCAAAAGGGCCTCTAATGCCGATTTTATCCCCTTTTTTAAGCTTGTGAATTTTTTCTGTGACCTTGCCCACCTTCATCACAGTCACCTCCATAACTTCCTTATCTGAGGGCCTGGATGAAGGAGTAAACGGAGCTTCTCCGACACCGGGGATTGTCATTTCGATAAACTGCCCGGTAGCAAAAGACATTTCTTCTTTTGCAATAAAGCGAATCGTTTTTATCGTCGGAGTTTCGCTTATCACTTCAATAACTTCCGCTTCAATGGGACGGTATGGATTATTCATCTTCTTACTTCTTCCCCGCTAATCTTTTTAAGACGCGTCTGATATCTATCTTTGCCGGACATGCGCTTATACAGCGTCCACAGCCGGTGCAGGCAAAGACTTTTGCTACTTTCGGAAAATAATCAAATTTCTTTTCAAACCTGTTTCTTAAGCGCATCCAGAGCCTCGGCCGCGGATTAGCACCGCCGGCAACTGCTGCAAAATCTTTCAGCATGCAGGAATCCCATATACGCAGACGCGCCATCTGGTCATCATCTTTTTGATCATACAGAAGAAAACAATGGCAGGTCGGACATATGGTATTGCATGCCGCGCATTCTACGCAGGTCTTTGCCTCGTCTTCCCAGATTTTTGATTCAAAATTCTTCTCAACAGCTCCGCCCAGCGAATCCTCATCCGGGATTTCGTTTTTCTTAATATTATCTTGTACTTCAGCGCTAACTCTTTGTCTTTGTTCATCACGCGCGCTTGTCTGCACTTGGTCTGCGTCTTTAAATAAATTTTCATTTGCTTCAAAAATCTTTTTTCCCTTATCCGAGTGAACCTTAACTAAATACCCTCCCTTAATCTGCGACAGGTTTATATCAAAATCTTCCTGAGGATAAGGCTTTATTCCTAAAGCTAAACAAAAACAGGTTTCAATCGCGCAGGTACAATCAGCAGAGATAATAAGATTTTCATTGCGGGCTTTTACATAAAACGGGTCTTCAAAATCGTGATTTTTAAACACATGGTCCTGTACCTTAAACCCTTTTAAATCACAAGCCTTTACTCCGAAAATAGCCGGAGGTTTAGCCGAAGTTCCCGGCACTTCCGGATTAAAACCAACAGCAACTTTTTGCCGGCTGTGCAGAAAAAAAGCCTTTAGCGGTTCAAAGACTCTCACCTCGCCGATCGCAAGATTCCGGCAATTATCTTCATATTTCTTATAAAAACGCTGCTCGCCTTTTTTAACCGGAACATAGACATCATAATCTTCCTTTAAAACTTCCAGCAGCTTAATTAAGTTAGTGTTTGAAATGTATTTCATTTTTTATTCTATATTTTTTTACCCCGTTATAAAAAACACCGATAAAATCTATTGAGAACACTTTGCGAAAGGTAGTGCAGGGTTTTAAATCGAGATTTAACCTTTCTTGGCTAAATACTATACTCATCCTAGCCGTTAGCGTTTTCTAACGGGGTTTACCAAAAAATACGAAAGCGTTTCCAATTCATGCGATAGATCTACATCCTTTACTTTAACATGCTCCGGAACATTCAAAGCTTGTGGAGCAAAATTCAATATGCACTCAACTCCGCTGGCAACTAATTTATCGCTGACCCCCTGTGCTTCCTTTACGGGAATAGCGATAATAGCAATTAATACCTTTTTTTCTTTAATAACCTTTGACAGCTGATCTATGGCCTTAACCGTAACTTCATTAATTTGCTTGCCGATCTTCTTAACGTCGGAGTCAAATGCGGCTACAATATTAAACCCTAAGTTTTTAAATCCCGGATAGGCTAAAAGCGCGCCCCCCAAATTGCCTACGCCGATTATTGCAACATTCCAAACTTTGTCCTTGCCAAGAATTTTTTCCAGAGCAGATTTTAGCTCGCGCGTACTATATCCGGAGCCGCTTACCCCGAATTGACCAAAATGCCCTAAATCCTTTCTCACCTGCGCATCACTTAAATTAGTTCTTTCACCTAATTCTGCAGAGGAAATAGTATTAACGTTTACCTTTGTCAGTTCTGTGAGTTCTCTTAAATATATGAAAAGTCTTGAGATGGTTCCTTCCGGAACTTTTTTATCATTCATTCTGTTTTGACTTCGTAACAATATTCACAGATATTGTACTATTTTTCACAAATATAACACACTGGTATTTATTGTCAAGTACTTTTTTCCCAAAAAAGATAAAAAAAAAACGCTAAAGCGCTTTTTTCATATATAGTTCCAGTTTTTCAGGACAGCTGAGATCTTTTTCCTAAAATCTTTATCTCCTCTATGGTTAAGCTTTCCATACCCTGCGCAGATATTTTATCCAGGATTTTGTCTATTTGTTTATCTATATTATTTTCTCTTTCCTGTCTCTTTTGCGTCCGCTTTATATTTAGTGAATTTTTTATACTTGATGGACTATAACGGGAAAGCATTATCCTTATTCTCTCGTTTTTTAAATACAAATATCCAAACAAGCCGCCTCCCAGATGGGCGATATAGGCGATCCCTCCCCCCGGATTGGACAGGGCACCGAGCAGGTTTATTCCGGCTAGTACTATTGCTGCATATTTCATTTTCATGGGAAATATAAAAAACAGCAGAATAACACTTTCCGGAAACATTATCGCGTAAGCGACAAGCAGTCCGAATATAGCGCCTGATGCGCCCAAAACAGGTACCCCGGAATTAAAAGCAAAAACAATGCTGCATAGTCCCGCTCCGATGCCTGTAAAAAAATAGTAGAATAAAAAACGTTTACTGCCCCATCTGTTTTCAATAATAGAGCCGAACATCCAGAGCATAAGCATATTCAAAACAAGATGCCAGAGGCCAAAATGTAAAAACAGATATGTAGCCAGCTGCCATACCATAAGTTTAGAAAAAACAAGCCCGGGCACAAGCCCGAAGATAACATGCCAGGCAATATTTCTGAAAACATGAATAATAATAAAAACCGCGATATTAATTACTATTAATATTCTTATCGCACCCCTGAACTGCAGGCCAAAACCTGAATCTTGATAAGAACCTTCTGTTCTAAGAGACATTTGATCCGTGACTCCTTTTTAATCTCCGGATAGAGCTTGCTTGATATCATCAGGAATAGAGATCGGCTTAAACTTGGCATTGACACAGACCCAGGTGATTCTGGAATCTATGAGCAGCTTATCATCATGAGTAATTGTCTGATTAAAATGCACCGATGAACGGCCGAT
>JAZDHG010000011.1:0-2363 GCA_043806135.1 Candidatus Omnitrophota bacterium | reverse complement strand
TCAATGCCGCCGCTTAAACCAAATATCAGCCCTTTAGCTCCCGCGCTTTTAATTTTCGCTTTTATCCACTGTACTATTTTCTTCTCTATTTTTTGCATATAACTGCTTTCTAATTAATAATATTTAAATTTATTTAAAATTAATTATATCAAATTATATCCAAAAATAACACCCTTTATTTACAAATGCTCTGATCTGTATTATAATCCTTTCATCTATATGAAGTTATACATTTAACCCAAAACAAATTATGCATATTCCTTTTTTTAGTGTTATTATCCCCACATATAACCGTGCAGGATTTTTGGATACATCCATCAAATCCGTGCTTGATCAAAGCTTTTGCGACCTTGAACTCATTGTTATCGATGACGGTTCTACAGATAGAACAGCGCAATTAATAAAAGATATTCCGGATAAACGCCTTAAATATATCAAAAAAGCCCATGCAGGGGTATCTGCTGCACGAAATATTGGTATTCGACAATCCCGCGGTAAATTTATCAGCTTTTTAGATTCTGACGACAAATTTACGGACACGAAGCTCGAGATTGCATACAAATACATACACGATTTTCCCAAATACATGATCTTTCACACCGAGGAATTATGGTATAGACACGGCAAGGTGCTTAACCAGAAAAAAATTCATAAAAAACCCGAAGGGGATGTCTTTGCTAATTCTTTAAAACTATGCTGTATCAGTTTGTCTACAGCAGTGGTAAAAAAAGAGCTTTTTGATAAAATCGGATATTTTGACGAAAATTTTCAGGCTTGTGAGGATTATGAGCTATGGCTCCGGGCAGCTGCGCTATACCCGGTAAAACTTATTCCGGAAGTACTGACAATAAAACAAGGCGGACATGCTGACCAGCTTTCAAAAAAATTTCCGGCCATGGATACACTAAGGATCGCCGCAATAGACAAATTGATTAAAACCTGGCCTCTGAAAAAATCCCAAAAACAAGCCGCCGTCTTGGAACTTAAGAAAAAATGCAGAATTTATATTAAAGGAGCGCAAAAAAGAGGAAAACTCAAAGAAGCTTTTGAGTATGATAAGCTTATGCATTTTTATGATAAAGAGTAATGGAAACCCTCACAAAATTCCGTCTGTTTTTGCCGCCATTATGAAATCGTTGTTATGCAGTCCCTTTATTTTATGCGTCCACCACCAGATGTTCAGGCGATTATATTCAATAAGCATCACCGGGTGATGCCCCTCTTTTTCGGCAAGAATGCCGACTTTATTAACAAAAGCAAGAGTATCTTTAAAATCTCTGAATTTAAATTTACGTATCAATTTTTTCACCTGGTTTTCTTCAACAAGTTCCCATTGCGGGATTTGCTGCTTAAACAGCTGTATCTGATCTCCTGTAAGCTCAGGCGCACCTGCAGAACAAACTTCGCACTTCAAAGTTTTTAAATTCTCCATTATTTTCCTCCTTTAAACAAATTATCCCACTCCAGTGTTTAATAGTCAAAAAGAAAATAACTTGAATAGATGAACAATTACATTATAATAAAAAATCATGCACAACAATCTAAAAAGAACATTGGAACAAAAATTTGACTTTGTATTAAATAACAACCAGTTAAAGGATATTGCCCGTTTATTTCATGAGATCATACAGCGTGATAATATATTAAGCGATAATATTCTAAAGCTTTTAGAACAAAACGAGCAAATCAAAAAAACCAAAGGTAAAGATAAATTTCAGATAATTAAAAAGTGCCTTATTGCCCTGCGTTTCCCCCTGACTTGCAGCTGCGAAAAAATTGATGCCAGAGATGTATTTTTAAGTGAAATAAAACCACCTATCAGGCAAGCAGTTTTTTCAAAAAATGCCTTTATGCCTGAGAGAATATTCATTGAAAAAAGCGCAAAAAACAGTTATCTGGCCAAACGATTCAAGACCCAATTCCCGAATACTCCCATTGAGGAGTTAAATCATCTCTGGGAGTATGCTCAAAAAAATAAATTTAGATTAGAGGATTTAAAAAAACCCCTGGTTTTTATTGTAAAAGAGAACTGGGACTTTATAAAGATGTGCCCCTGCACTAAAGACCACCTGGGATGTAATTACTGGATATTCAACCTGGGATTCGGATGCCCGTATGACTGTTCCTACTGCTTTCTGCAGCAATACTCAAACTTTCCGGGCATTGTACTGCCGGCTAATCTGGATGATTTTTTTGAAAAATTCGATGCTTTTTATAAAAAGATAAACCGTCCCATACGTATCGGTACAGGAGAATTCTGTGACTCTTTGGCCCTTGATCACATAACCGGGTATTCGAAACAGCTGGTTGATTTTTTCCGTGATAAACCGGTATTTTTTGAACTTAAGACTAAAAGCGCCAAT
>JAZDHG010000010.1:0-17421 GCA_043806135.1 Candidatus Omnitrophota bacterium | reverse complement strand
GAGACTAAACCGTACCTGCACCTCGTAGGTGCAGGGGATATGTGACTAAATAATGTTAAAATGGGAGGAAGAAATGCAGAAAAATATGACTGCTGTACTGATCTTTTTAATTATTTTTTTAAGTAATACTCTTTTGCAGGCTAAAGATGATGGAAAAACTTTAGATGAAAAGATCAAGGAAGGAATAATTAAAATTGAAAAATACCAAAATCAGGATGTTTATTCTTCAGTTCAAAACCCGCAGAATGACACAGCACAATTAATTGACTTTAAATGGCAATTAGTCGATTGGCCGTTTGACATAAAATATCCTCCCCAATGGTATGCGAGAGAAGAATATTATGGAACGGCTAGTTTGTTTTTTACTAAGGAGCCTATATCCAAGATCGGTGATAAGTATCAAATAGGTATGTCGCTTTTTTACTATCAAGGATACTTTTTACCCAAAAAAGCTTCAGGAGATTCAGAATTAGGAAAATTAGCACAAGGAGCTTATTATATTGAAACTTGGGAAAAATCAAAAGAAGAACATATAAATAAAATTAAATCTCAGACAGAAGTAATTTCTATGTCTGAGGAAAAGCTTTCCGGTCAGCCTTCTGTAAGGATTGAATATAAGCTGAATGATACACAGGTTGATAGTTATTATATTAAAGTTGGAAATAACTTAATGGTGGTTGGATTTGAAGCTCCATTCTCAGGATTTGCAGAAAACAAAACAATTTTTAAAAACATGGCAGAATCAATTCATTTTAATAAATAAAATAATTGGGGGTCAAGTCTTGCAATAGAGCATTAAATCCCTCTGGGGAAAAAGAAAGGAGTTAAGCTAATGGATTGTCCAAAATGTTTGGGAATACTTGAAGAAAAAGATGTAGAAAATGTTAAAGTTGATGTGTGTTGGGTATGCGAAGGTATTTGGTTTGATAAAGATGAACTTGAGAAGGTTTTGAAAGCTGATTCAAGGGATTTTAATACGATAGATGTTGATCGCAACGGTTTTGATGGTAAGGAAGCAAGATCAATGGTCCAGGAATTTAATGAAAAATCCGGCAAATGTCCAAAATGTAGCCCAACGACGGGATTGGAAAGAAAAGATTTTAAAAACAAGATCTTTGCAGATGAATGTCCAAAGTGCAGCGGCATATGGCTTGATGGCGGAGAAATTCATAAATTACGCAAGCGTACTCTTGTAAAAATATACAATAAGATATGTCATATAAAGGATTCATTTCCTGACGCTTTACGTCTTACTTTACAGGGTGGAAGGAAATTATGAGTAAATAGGGACAGCGGCTGTTTTTGACTAAACGCTTATCGCTAAACGCTATGTTAAAAATGTATAGTATGTATGTTAATTGTTAGATGTTAAAAAAAGGAGGCCTTATGAAAAAGGTAAAGTGGGTAGTTATAGTGATGATAGGGATATTTTTGATACAGGGGTGCGCTTCTGCAAGTAAGCATCGTCAACAAGTGCAGGATACTAGTGCAGACAGGCTGACAGTTGGAAAAGTCCAGCGTGAGATACGTATTGGCATGTCCTCGGCTGAAGTAATAGAAGTTTTAGGATCTCCCAATGTTGTTTCAACAGATGCAGAACGTAGAGAAGTATGGGTGTATGATAAAGTTTCTACAGAGGTGACTCAATCAAGCAGTCAGGGCGGAGTATTTTTATTGTTGTTCGGAGCAAGTAGTTCATCAGGGGCGGCGTCGAAATCTCAAAAAACTTTAACCATTGTTGTTAAATTCGATGGAGATGGAAAAGTGCGTGACTTTGCCTATCATACTTCAAGCTTTTAAAAGAGGAGGATAAAGCCGATGAGAATGCTTGCTAAAGCTTTATTGTGCTTTTTTTTGATTTTAATTTTAGCAGGATGTGCATCAACAACACCTAAAGGATTTTTAAAATTACCTGAAAATCACCTGGAAAAAAGACAGACTGAAATGCGGTTATATGAGACTAAAGATGAAGAAAAAATTGTCAGCGCTGTAGCAGGTGTATTACAAGATTTAGGGTTTATTTTAGATGATAGTGAAACTAAGCTTGGGTTTGTTTCCGCTTCAAAAAAAGCTGATGCAAAAAGCGGTGGCCAAATAACAGCCGCGTTTTTTCTTGATGTTCTTTCTGCAATGGGGGGAAATCAGGGGAACAATATGAATAATTGCGACAAGGAACAACTTGTAAAGGCTTCAGTGATTACAAAACCAAGTTTGAAAGGAAATGAAACTTCTGTAAGAGTTACTTTTCAACGCATAGTCTGGAATATGAATAACCAGATAAGTCGAGTAGAAACCGTAAATGACCCCGAAATTTATGTGAAATTTTTTAATGATTTATCAAAGTCGATATTTTTGGAGGCTCAGGAAATATGAAAAAATCAAAAAGAAAATGTTTAACGGTATTGTGCTTAGTAATCTTTATTGCTGGTTGTGCGACAACCTCAAAAAAAGCATTTCAAACCAATGAAAGCCAAGTAGCATTAAGATCCATGCAAACAAGAGCTTTTGATACAACTGATAAAAAAATGATGATGCAAACAATCCTTAGTGCTATGCAGGATCTGGATTTTGTTATTGAAAAAGCAGATTTAACCTTAGGGTCAGTTACAGGAGCTAAATATCTTGGTTATTCTGTTGTTAACATGACGGTGACTGTAAGAGCCCGCGGTGAAACACAATTATTAGTGAGAGTGAATTCTCAAGTCGGGATAAAATCTGTTGAGGATCCGGAAACCTATCAAGATTTTTTCAATGTTTTAGAAAAAGCTCTATTTTTAACAGCTCATCAGGTTGATTAGGGAAATCAAAAATAGGGACAGCGGCTGTTTTGGACGTTAAATAGGGACAGCTACTGTTTATTCTTAGGGAAATAAAAAGGGAATTGGTAATACACCCATCCACACTGCGGGAGTGTGGAGGTTCCCAAAACAGGATTAACCCGACTCTGACCCCCGCGGTCAGAGTTACGGTCGAAAAGAAAAAGGGGTGTGTTTTTGAAATTTTTGAAATATGTGCAACTAAAACATAGGTTACACTTTTTTGTTAAAGATTTGGTTCTTTCTTAGGTTTAATGTTGCAATGGGATAAAAATAATAATAAATATCCCAAGAATCTTCGTCAACTTGTTTTGGAAAATAGGTAAATAGGGACAGAGCCTATTTTTAACGGGAATAGGAGACGTTGTTTGAATGTTTGGAGTAAAAAATAACAAAGGAGATATTTATGGGAATGTTTAAGGGGATTTTGAAATTCAGAGATAGATTAACAAAATTCAACCAAGAAGAGCCATTAAACAAGTTAGCGTTAACAATTATTATTTTATTGGATATTTTTATTTTGTCTGTTGTTTTTAGTGGTTTATCCGCTCATACATCTCAACTAACGTCCCCTGATGAATATTTTCCGTATGAATGCAGAAATATATTTATTGAGAAACAATGGTCACAAGCGAATAAAATTGATGAACTTCAGAATTTTGTTCTTTCTGATTACAATAATTATTCTTATAGATATGACAGGGTCTTTGATAAGTCTAAAATTGATAAGATGCATCCTGTTTGTAATAATTTTTATGTGACTGTAAAATCAATATCTCAAAACAGTGAATTAAAAAGCTTATTTGTTAAAAGGCAAGAATTAGTAAAGGAAAAAAATCAGTGGACGCAACAATACAACAAAGAAAAAGACGTATATAATACATCGCTTTTGGAAAATATTGCAGAAAAAAGCAAAGATAACTTAGATAACATTTCTAATTCAATAAAAAAACAGTCTGGAGAAATTGAAAAAATTAGTTTTGAAATATCAAAAATCAATAAACAACTAAATAATAATGCTCATATAAATAAAATATGGGAAATAATTCGCCCTGGAGATGATAATTTTAGAGCAAAAATGATTAATGATCTTAATAAATATGAGCGAATCTATTTATTCAAGGAACTTTTATGGCAATTAATATTCATGTTGCCTCTTTTCATCGTTTTTTATATTTGGCATACTAAAAGCATAAAAAAAACCAATTCTATCCAAACTTTAATATCATCTCATCTATTGATAATAGCCTCTATTCCTATTGTTCTAAAAATTATCGAAGTTGTTTTAGATTTGATCCCATACCATTTTTTTAAGAAATTATTTGAATTGTTTGAATTGTTGCATATCATAGCATTATGGCATTACATTGTAATTTTTGTTTCAATTGGCGTGACTATGGTTTTTGTGTATCTTATCCAAAAGAAGTTATTTAATAAAAAACGACTTTACCAAAAAAGACTTATGAAAGGAGAGTGTTATTTTTGCGGTAAGACACTTCCTGGGAAAATAAATATTTGTCCATTCTGCGGCACAAATCAGTTGAAAAAATGTGAAAAATGCAATACAGATACTTTTGTGTGTGGAGAATACTGTATAAATTGCGGCAAAAAGTAAGGAAATAAGAAAAAGCGGCGGGATGCTAAACGCTATATGCTGGTTTTTAAAGGACCAAAACGTACCTGCACCGTAATGCATGTATTAGAAAGTGGGGCAACTGGATGTATAAGAAAACCAAAACACTTATCTTTATAATCGTGGGTATAACTTTAATTAGTATTATAAGTGATCTTTTTGATAAAGCTACCTATCAATGTATCATTGTAAATTTTCAACAAATTTGGCGTGGTTATATAGATTTCATGTTTCTGTTCATGTCATTCTATAATCTTCTTGTATTTGCAATAAACATTATTTACGGGATTTCTTGTGTTTTTGTCCTGATGTTAAAAGATAAGGCGCGAAAAGTTTTTTTACTTTGCACAGCGATTGCTTTGATATCTGAATTATTGATTGCTGTGTATTTAACAGCATTTCAACCTCAAGCTGCGCATAGGGTATATTACAGCTCTATTTTAGGAAAAGCAGTCTCAAAGGGATCTTTTCTGATTGTGGAAATTGCTGTTAGTGTATATTATTTGTTTATAATCTACTTTTTTACTAGAGCAAAAGTAAAAGAACAATTTAAGAAAAAAAAGAAAGATAATGGGTCAGAACTCAAAATTCAAAACTAAAACAGAGTAAAATAAGGGGGCAGGCATCGCTTGTCCCGCCATTTTGGGGTGGGGAAACTCGGAACTGATTGGTCGGAGGGAAAATGAAAATTAGAGAAAAATTAAATAAGATCAGAAATACAATATATTTGCTTGGATTCCTTTCTTGGTTATTACTTACGCTTGCGGCCAGTTTGGTGTTTTCGAAAACACAGCATAATAATTCTTTTCCAATTGTAATACTCATTCCGTTTGCGTTGTTTATGATAATGTGTTTTTATGCCATATTTGGAATACGATGCCCTCAATGCAGGGGAATATTAGGTTATGCGGTTAGCTGGCCGATGGGGAAATGGCTGAATATATCAGAGAAAATAAAATTTTGTCCTTTTTGTGGTGTTAATTTGGATTCTGAAATTTAAAACTAATTGCTTTGTGCAAACCATTCACACTGCGGGAGTGTGGATGTTCCATAAAAAGGGGACGGATACGTTTTTGACTAAACCATGTTTTTGGAAATGATTGAATTGATATGAATAAAGATGCTTTTGAAGAAATTATTGTTGTGGAGATTGAGGAATCACCTATCGAGTTTCACAAGCTGCTTAAGTTTACGAACCTGGTGCAAAGCGGAGGGGAAGCCAAGTTCGTTATTGGCAAAAAGCTCGTGAAGGTTAACGGTGTTGTGGAAACTCAAAAAAGCAAAAAGATTGTTTCTGGTGATATTATTGAATTTAACAATCGGAAATTCCGCGTTGCCAAAAAACAAGGGTAAGCCGCATTACAAACCCCGGGGTTGCCGGAAGAAAGAATGGCCTGATCCTGACCCCCGCGGTCAGAATTGCAGTGTTTAACTAACGTGCCAACCGTCAAACTAGAAAATAAAGGTACTGTTATGCTGAAATATAGAAGAGAGATAACTATAGTTGTATTATTTATTTTGCTTTCGGTGGTATTACACTTTCTGCATTACGCTATTTTTCATGACATACACCATCTTTTAATATATGGTCTGGGAGATCTGGCCTTTTTGCCTTTGGAAGTGTTAATCGTTACTGTTATTTTGCATAGATTACTGGAATGGCGCGATAAAAAAGCATTGTCATCCAAAAAGAATATATTAATCGGCTGTTTTTTTAGCGAGCTTGGTGTTATAATCCTAAGATATGTTTCGCAGATGGATAAACAAAAAAGCCAGGTCAAAGATAAATTGACTATTACAAATCAACCCCGTAAAAAAGAATTTAAACAAGCATTGAAGTTTCTGGAAAGTTATAAACCTGATCTTGCCGTTGGCAATAATGAGATAAAATTGCTTAAAACAATCATCCTTCCCAAAAGAGGATTTTTATCTGATTTAATACAGCATCCCGTTCTTATTGAACATAAATCTTTTACTGATCTTTTATTAGCAACATTTCATCTGGCTGAGGAATTAAGCTATAGAAAGGATAGTGATGTTTTTTCAGACAAAGATCTGGATCATCTTAAAATAGATATTGCAAGGGTATATGAACGATTATTACCGGAATGGATAGAATATATCAGTAACCTGAAAAATAACTATCCTTATTTATTCTCATTATATTTAAGGTTAAATCCTTTTGTAAAGGAAGTGAATGTTACGGTTTCTTAAGTAGTGGACCAAACCGTACCTGCACCCCGTAGGTGCAAGTACATCCCCGGGGTGGTACTTGGTAACGAAAATGGAGAATATTAGTTAAAAAAAATATGTTTCTGTTTTTCTGCCAACTTGTCTCACTATGGCGGGAAAAACGACAGGATTAAAAGAGTGATTGAACTCAAATGGATATTGAAATAAAGGAGTATTCATGAGTAAACAGATTACTTGTAATACATGTGGCAAATTAGTTAGTTCGGAAATGAGAAATTGTCCTTTTTGTAATGAAAAACTTACCAAAAAGCCTACGGCTATAATAGCCCTGTGCCCAAGATGCAATGATTCTTTAGATATTAAGAAATACCAGGGAACAGAGCTAAGAATTTGCAATTCTTGCGATGGGATGTGGATAGATAATAAAACATTCAAACGCTTGACTTCAGAAAAAGATGTTTATAACGATCCCTCAATCGCGGAGGAATATGTAAAAAAAATGAAAATAGACGATACAAGTTATTTGAAATGTCCTGTGTGTGAAGAATTGATGATAAGGAAACAATTCAATCATATTTCCGGGGTGTTGATCGATGTCTGCGGATATCATGGTTTTTGGCTTGATAAAGGAGAGTTGGAACAGATCAGGATTTTTATTGCTAATGGCGGATTAGAGATGGCTCAAGATAAATCGATACGTGAAAACAGAGAAAATATCGAATTCTTAGCGCATAGCCTAAAAGATGTAGAATTTATGCAAAAAATATTACATATTTGGGATTTTAAAAGATGGATGTTTAAAGGTTTTAAATAATAAAAAAGGTACGTTTCTGTTTTTGACTAAAAGCTGATCGCTAAACGCTGTGCGCTGGTTTTAGGGTATTGGAAGTTGTATTTCAAAAAATGTAAGGATATTAAATGCCGATAAAAATTGATTATGAAAAATGTTGCTGGAAAGACGGTAAATGTACATCATGTAAATGCGGAGGTGAGTGTGTCGGCTGCGTGGAAGCATGTCCTGTTGGAGCGCTTGAAAGAAAAATGATTGTAGAGTTTGATGCAGAGATCTGCGTTGATTGCGGTGCGTGTATTGAAGCATGTAAGTACAATGCAATCTCATCGTCTGAGTGAAAAAGAGACCAAACCCGACTCTGACCCCCGCGGTCAGAGTTGCGGTCAGAGTTTCGGTCGAGAAGAAAAAGAGGCGTGTTTTTGAAATTTTTGAAATATGCGCAGATACAACCTCGTAGGTTGTATCTTTGGAGATATTAAAAAGAAAGAAGTCGAATAATGGATTGTCCAAAATGTTTAGGCTTACTTGAAGAAAAAGAAGTGGAAAATGTTAAAGTCGATGTGTGTTGGGTATGCGAGGGGATTTGGTTTGATAAAAATGAGCTTGCAAAAGTCCTGAAAGCAGACGCAAAGGATTTTAATACCATAGATGTTGATCGAAGTGGTTTTGATGGTAAGAAAGCAAGATCAATGGTCCAGGAATTTAATGAAAAATCCGGCAAATGTCCAAAATGTAGCCCAGCAACGGGATTGGAAAAAAAAGATTTTAAAAACAAGATCTTTGCGGATGAATGTCCAAAGTGCAGCGGCATATGGCTTGATGGCGGTGAGATTCACAAATTGCGTAAGCGCACTTTAGTAAATATATATAATAAAGTCTATAACCTAAAAGAATCTTTTCTTTATGCTTTATCTATGACTTTCAAAGGAAAAAAGCTTTAAAAATGATATTTAGGGAAAAATGGGGACAAATCCTATTTTTGACTAAACCTTAACCCCTAAACACTATACGCCGGTTTTTCTTGTTTATGAGTATTTTGTCTGTTAATTTTTATGTTTAATAATGAAATAAATAAAAAGAGGAGGGCGAAATGAAAACAGTTGAGATCACATTGCAGGGACTGAATACGGAGAAGTTTATTGAAGAGAAAGTGAAAGAGATATCGTCTCTTGTAGGAAGAGGCGTATCTATCAATGCTCTTTCCGGAGGTGTGGATTCCTCGGCAGTCACCATGCTCGGGCACAAAGCACTCGGGAAAAGGCTTAAAACATATTTCATAGAAAACGGCCTTATGCGAAAAGGTGAGCCTCAGAAAATCGTCGATCTTTTCAAAAGCCATGGCGTTGAAGTCATACTTGTCGATGCCAAAGAAGAATTTTTCAGCGCTCTTAAAGGCATCTCTGACCCTGAACAAAAAAGAGAAGCGATAACTCAGACGTTCTATAAAAATGTTTTCGGCAAGCTTGTGAAAAAAAGCGGTGCGAAATATCTTCTTCAGGGAACAATACTGACTGATGTCGATGAAACCGTGGCAGGCATCAAGCGCCAGCACAATGTTTTTGAGCAGCTGGGCATCGATCCTCAGAAAGTGTTCGGCTACAAGATCATCGAACCCCTTGTGCAGATCAGGAAAGACGGCGTCAGAAAAGTGGCCAAAGCACTAGGGTTACCTGCATCCGTTTATAACCGCATGCCTTTCCCGGGACCAGCGCTTTCCGCAAGAGTCATTGGTGAATGTACGCCTGAAAAGATTGAACTTGTCCGCCAGGCAACAGTTATAACTGAAGAAATCCTCTCTGATGTTAAGGCCTTCCAGTATATTGCTATTCTACATAATGACAGGGTAACCGGTATGCGTGACGGCAAAAGAGATTTCGGGCTGCAAATAGAGATACGATGCTGGGACAGCATTGATGCAAGAACGGCCTCCCCCACGAAGCTTCCCTACAAAACCCTAATGGAACTATCAACACGGATACTGGAAGAAGTGCCGGGAGTGGTGAGTGTAACGTATAATATTGCGACAAAACCGCCATCAACGATGGAGGCTATTTAAACAAGCTGCGCAGATAAAACCTCCGAGGTGGGCTTTGATACCAAATTTTATTTTAAAAAAATTTTCTTTTGAATAATTAAATATAGTAGTGGATTCACTCGGTTAAATGGGACAAAAATGCAATCGTTTGGAAAATTGATAATAAAGAATATCAGCGTGAATCGATAGCTACAGCAACATATCCGGAGCGCTCCGAATTACATAATGAATCGGTTCTTTTACTTAATTTGGCCATAGGAGCGTGGGTTGAGGGCATTGGTTATCCTAATGAAATAATATAATTTCCTCAAAAAATAGAATTTGATTGGGTAAGGGTTTATAAAAATTTAAGATAAAACTGCACCTCGTAGGTACGGGTATTACCTCGGAGCCTACCCTAATGGTGGTCTCTGATATTTGTTTTTAGCCCTGTGACTGTGTATGTTATATGATTTAATCATGTAGGAGAGAAAAATAATCATGGGTTGTAATAGTTGCAAAATGAAGTATTATTTATTCATTTTAAGTGTGCTATTTTCGTTGATTATTGTTCAGAGCAATTATTGTATGGGCTTAACAAATGACTTCAGAGCTGAGAAAGCGGATTATGATGGCTTTCCTCTCTGGGGAATTAGCGCTTATTTAGATTTTAAAAGCGGTGATTATGGGGCGCAGACAACCACACACACTATATATATGCCGTTTGAGGTATCACGCTATTTTTCTAAAGGCGAACTCTCTTTGACTATCCCTTATATCCAGCAGGAAAGCGAAGAGCAGGTCAAAGTTATTGGCGGCAAGCCGTTCCGTTCAAAAGTCGATAGACAGATACAAGTTAAAACTATAGAAAGTGGTTTGGGAGATGTTATTTTAAAGGGCGAATATGATCTATGGGCTGATGAGGCGGGTCTTTTTTTTGTTTCGGTTTTAGGGGAGGCTAAATTGCCTACGGCCGATGAAAATAAAGACTTAGGTACTGGGGAATATGATTTCACTTTTGGCATGAAAAATAAAAGACTTTTAAGTGAAAAGTGGAAAATGTATGCTGGGATTTATTACACATTTATCGGCGAGCCTTCTAATGAAAAGATGGATAATGAGCTTTCGTTTGATCTGGGTATGAGCTACGATATTTTAAAAGAGTTTGAAGGGAGGCTTTTTTATGAGCAGAGTACAGCAATTATACCTGGTGAACCTGATCCTAAATCTGTAGTGATGGGTATTTCCTATGAAATGGAAAAGAACATTAAGCTTTTTGGGGATTTGAGTCTGGGCTTGTCCGAGGGCAGCGCTGATATAGGTATTTGTCTGGGGCTAAATGCCGGGTTTTAGGAAACCCTCCACTAAAGGGCTGCGGCTTTGTTATGGAATTAAAAATTAGAAAATCTAAAGTTGATGATTTAGAAGAAGTTCAGAAAATTGCATGCCGGACTATAGATCGGAATTACCGCTCTTTTTTAGGTGATAAAGGTGTTGACAGGTTTATCGAAAGCGGTGCCGCTGAGCAGTATATCATAGATAATATTGTTGACTGCTGGGTGCTTGAGGTCAATAATAAAATTATTGCTTTTTGTGTATGCAAAGGCAGCGTGCTTGATTTAATAATGGTGGAAACTGAATTTCAACGCAAAGGTTACGGCTCAGAACTTTTAAAATACTGTGAACAGGTAATGTTCAGTTATTTTGAGGAGATAAAACTCGAGAGTTTCGAAAGAAATGAAAAGGCAAATAATTTTTACCGTAAGCATGGCTGGATACAAATGGACAGGAAATTCGATAAAGAGTCGAATGCGTACAAATTTATATTCATGAAATATACTACATGATCAGATTGCGTAGCGCTAGCGGAGTAATTGTGTAACTGTGGTTGCAGATTATTTTAGGGGGAAGAAGATGGCTAATACTAAAATTCAGCCGATTAGGTTATTAGGAAACTACGATGATCCAATCAAAAATAAAAATAAGAACTAAATATATGCCTGCGGGCATTCAGATCCTTTATGAGGATCGGGACATAATTGTGATCGATAAGAGCGCGGGGCTTTTAAGTGTTAAAGCTAATTATGAGGCAGAAAAGACGGCGCATCATCTGCTTACAAATTATGTTAGAAAAGGCAACCCAAAGGCAAAGATAGAGCTGTTTGTTGTGCATCGGCTGGATCGTGATACCTCTGGAGTGTTGATATTTGCTAAGACTCTTGCGATCCGTGAAAAATTCGCAACGCAGTGGAAAAATGTAGAAAAAAAATACCTGGCCCTAGTCCATGGTAATTTAAAAGAAAAAAACGGCATCATAGAATCTTATCTTGCTGAAGGGGATGATTATACAGTGCGGTCTGTTAAAAATCCCGAAGAAGGAAAGTTGGCTCGAACTAAATATAAGGTAATAAAAGAGACTAATAAGCATAGCCTGTTAGAAATTGATCTTTTGACCGGTAAAAAAAATCAAATTCGAGTTCACTTGTCCGAAAGCGGGCATCCTATTGTCGGTGATGAAAAATATAAAAGGAACTCTAAGGGCCGGTTAGCTTTACATGCGTGGTCGATTAAGTTTAAACACCCATTTAATAATAAAGAAATGATGTTTGAAACGAAAATACCAGAATATTTTTCTACTTATTTTAAGCTTCAGGGGCAAGTCAGGAATGAAAATGGAATAGATAAGTTTTTGACTAACCCTTAATTTTTGGGTATTGAACTGCGCGGTTTTGATAGTGTTTTAACGCACGATGTGGTGACAAATGAACCAGACTATAGAAATAATACGATAGTCTTTTCTGGCGGGGAAAACAGCTTTTTTGCTGTTTCGAAATTTAAATTTTAATTAACAATTAAACGTGTAAAGCTTTTTAAAACTGAAAAAGAGCTTATTATGAGAATATTATTAATTGAGGACGAAAAAAAGATAGCCAGTTTTATAAAACGCGGCTTAAAAGAAGAGCACTACGCAGTAGATGTTGCTTATGACGGAGAAAATGGGCTTTTTTTAGCCGATACAAGCCAGTATGATTTGATCATCATCGATATAATGTTACCGGGTAAAAACGGCATTAATGTCTGCCGGGAAATCCGCAGCGAAAAAGTTGATGTGCCAATATTGTTCTTGAGCGCAAAAAGCGGGCTTGATGACAAAATAGTCGGTCTGGATGCCGGAGCAGATGATTATTTGACCAAACCATTTGCTTTTGAAGAACTGCTTGCCCGGATAAGAGCATTGCTCCGTCGAAAAAGGAAAAATAAAACAACTACGCTTAGTGTTCTTGATTTGACATTAGACCAGCTCTCCCATACGGTAATGCGCGACGGCAAACAAATATCATTAACCAGCAAAGAATATTCTCTGCTGGAATATCTCATGCTGAATGCCGAACATGTAGTTACCAGAACTATGATCTCCGAGCATGTCTGGAACGAGGATTTTGACAGTTTTTCCAATGTCATTGATGTCTATATAAAGTTTCTTCGTAATAAAATTGATAGTGGGTTTGAAAGACAACTCATTCGCTCTATACGCGGTACAGGTTACATGTTAACCCAAAGAAAATAATGAAGTTTAATTCTATACTATTTAAGATCAAAACGTTGTATATAATCCTTTTAGCCTCTGTCTTGATAATATTCAGCGGTATTCTTTACTTAAGCCTGCATTATACCTTATACCATGCCCTTGATAGGGAACTTACTCAAAAAGCCCGGGAAATCAACGATGCAATAATGCAATATGTTGACGTACTTGGCAACGACATGGATTCGTTGGTTTTTGCTGTAAGTAGAGTCATACGTTTAGAAGGCAGACATCCGCTTGAAAATAAAATATGGCTGACTGAAAATGACTGGCTCAGGAAAAGCAACCAGCTTAATCTTACTAATGATTTTATCTCTGTGCGTTTACCAAATAAAGAAATCATAAGCAATCTTAAGATGTTTGAGCAAAAACCTTTATCCCGAGCACTTGAAAGCATGCAATCATTAACTAAAACAACAAGGTTCTTTAGAAATATAAATGTAGCAAATATCGGTTTAAGAGTTATCAGTTACCGGTTTTTGCACCCGATATTAGGCGAATACTCGATAATAATCGGGACTTCTTTATCTCCTTTAAGCAGGTTATTGAGAAAAAGATTTTTTCACCTCCTTAATTTTATCCCGCTTGTTTTAGTTTTAGCTGGTCTGGTTGGGACTCATTTTGCCGCCCGGATTCTTAAACCTATAAAAGAGCTTATTAAAATATCTCAGCAAATCACATATAAGGATTTAAGCGTGCGGGTAAAAGCTGACCATATAGATATTGAAATGCAGCATTTAGTCGGCGCATTCAATGACATGATTTCGAGATTGGAGAAATCATTTAATTATATCGAGCAATTCAGCTCTGAACTTGTGCATGAATTAAGAACGCCATTAGCAATCATAAAAGGAGAGTCAGAAGTGGCATTAAGAAAAGTACAAAGTATTGATGGATATAAGCGTGTAATGAAAAGCATCTTAGGAGAAGTTGAGCGTATGGCGAAAAGTATTAATGACATGCTAGTCCTTATGCGCCTTGATTATAATCCTGAGGTATTTAAGCTGGAAGAAATTAATTTCAATGATTTTATAAAAGAGGTATTTGAGCAAAGTGAAATCCTTGCCGAAAATAAAAACATCGACTTTAAAATGGATATGCCGGAAGAAATGATAAAGCTTAGCGGCGATGCACAACATCTGCGGTATTTATTTTTCAACCTGATACATAACGCAATAAAATTTACCGCGCCAAGAGGCAAGGTAAATGTTGTGATTGAACACAATAATAAACAAGTGAAATTTTTTATTGTTGATAACGGCCCCGGTATTGCCGATGATGACTTGCCGAAAATATTTAAAAATTTTTTTCATAAAGACATATCTAATCAAGATAATGACCCCGGAAATGGATTGGGCCTCAGCATTGCCCTCTCCATAGCAAAAAAACATGCCGGGGATATTAAAGTAAAAAGCGAGCTTAAAAAAGGATCCACCTTTACCGTAATCCTTCCTCGGGTTTAGGGTGCGGTTATCAGCCCAATTCAACATTAAAATCTTTTAATTTTATTTTAATCTTCTATTAATCTCATTTATGGTTTAATTCTAATAGAAAGGGAGGGAGCCATGAATATAAAGATAAAAACTAACCATAGCATTTGGAATGAAAAACATGACATCGTAAATATAAAACTTATTTTTATGGTTTTATTAATGGTCAGTGTTTTCTTGGCAAATCTGCGGGTAGGTAATAAGGTATTTTTCAGGCCACAGTTCTATTTTTCCAAAAGTCTACGGCAAAATATTTTTAAAGAAAAGTTAAATGTAACTACAGATAATTTTGCTAAGCAAGAAAAATATACTTTTTCTGGCAGGCATTTAAGTAACTATGCCGATTTGAAGATACCGCAGCTTATTGAGAAACTAAGTGATGCAACTCCAGTGCGTCAAAGGCTTTCAGTGTTTTCTCTGTCAACACATGGGGTAGAAGCAGCAAATTACTTAGCAAAGCTGGGATCGCAGGCTATTGAACCGCTGACCACAGCTTTAAATGATCCGCGTCCTGCGGTAAGGGGCAATGCTGTCTTAGCGTTAGGCCTGATCAAGAATAATCTGGATATAAAATCTATTGTTGCTTTGTTCGAAGATAAGAATCCCATTGTGCGCATGAAAACGGCAATGGCTTTAACATTGATAGACAACCCACAGGCAAGAGATGCCTTAATTAATGCCCTGAACGATGAAGAAGAGGAAGTAAGAGCAGAGGCAGTTAAGGCGCTATCCTGGCGTGATAATTATCAGGTTAAGAAAGCTTTGCGCGCAGCGCTTGACGATCAAAGCTGGCTTGTACGCTCAGAAATAAAAGCAGCCTTGCAATAACTATTTCTTAAGTACCTAACGTAATTTAATTAATGCCCCTTTTTTATTGACTAATCATGTCCTTAGAGTTATTATCTTTTAAAAGGAGCATTAAAAGTGATCATTTTAGCTATTCGTTTAAAAAAAAAACGGTTATATATCGTTGACGGGGGTTCTTTTAACCTTGCTGATAACCGCTATCTTTTTTTTCTTAGCTGCAAATACCTCCTTTAAGAGAATCTCATCTGTAAATTCTCGAACCATCTCAACCCCTAGCTCACTGGCGGATCAAGCGAAAAATAGTGTAAACGATTTAAATAAAAGACAATCAGAGAGTTTGAATGAGTGAGAGATCAATGGATTTAAGGATGCAAAAGAGAAATAGATGTTTTTGTCTGAAGCATATATCTTAATCCCCAGTTTAAAGTTAGGAGGAGAAAATGAATTATAGAATGGTGACCTTATGCGTTTTAATTGGTTTTCTTGTTTATTTTTCAACAGCTTCTGCTTATCTTCAAACTGAAAATCAAGAAGAAGGAAAAATAAAATTTGAGAATAAATGCAGTAAATGTCATCCGCTGTCTGTACCTCTGTCAAAAAATAAAGATCTAACACAATGGAAAGCAACAGCATTAAGGATGTCTCAAAAGCAAAATAGCGAGATTGGTCCAGAGGAAGCAGGAATAATAGCTGAATATCTAAACTTAGTAAGCGGGCAATGATTTTTTTAGTAAACGATAATAGAAATGCGAATAAAATTTTATTTTGCAGTAATAATGTTTTTTAAATTTATGAATTACGGGAATGTTTTGGCTAATGTAAATACTACCCTTCAACAGCGAAACAGCCGGGTTGATTTTGTTAGCTTTATAGTTCCTTTGGGAATAGCAACTTTTGTATGCATAATTACAACTTTAGTGTTTGGAATTTTTATCAAAAAAAACCGTAGAATTGTGCTGCCCTGGCACAAGGGAATAGCTTTTATGACTTTGATATTAGGACTGGTGCATGGCGCCTTGGCCTTAATCTTTTATTAAGTGCAAAGTTAAATCGAAGCATTAGAAAAGAAAGGGTCTGAAATGGTAACGGCAATTGTGTTTTTTTAAAGTTGAAAGGAATAATATAAATAGTGTAGCGCAGAAGCTCTCAAATGTGCAGAGGGTGAGCGAGGTTTATTCTGCGAGCGGAAGGCTTCCGTATGGCTGATTGCGCAGTTGTTTGGCGGAACTATAGCCGCAGGAGTGGGAGTAAGTGCGGATTATATGTGCAGAATTTATGTAAAAAAGGATAAATAAGATTAATTTAAGAGAAAATAAGGAGGATATTATGGGAACAAAGGGTAGAGAAATAGTGGGAATGGATGTTAAAAAAGTTTTGGGATTGCTTAATAAGGCTTTTGCTGATGAATGGCTTGCCTATTACCAATACTGGCTGGGTACTAAAGTTGTTTCCGGGCCAATGAAAGACGCTGTAATCACGGAGTTGTTACAGCATGCCGCCGATGAACTGCGGCATGCGGATATGGTTACCATACGCATAATCCAGCTGGGGGGAACTCCGCTTATCTCACCCAAGGAATGGTTTGAATATACCAACTGCGGGTACGATGCGCCAAAGGATCCGTTTGTACTGAAAATACTTGAGCAGAATATCAAAGGCGAACAGTGTGCTATAACTGTTTATAATAAACTTATCCAGGAAGTAGGCATGAAAGATCCGGTTACGTATAATATGGCCGTCCAGATATTACAGGATGAAGTTGCACATGAAGAGGACCTGCAGGCTCTGCTTGAGGATCTGGGCGTTATATTAAAAAAATAAACTTCAAAAATAAGAAAATATCATAGACGGATTTAACTTTGACTATGTTATTTTTATTGATTATGAAAAGAAATTAACTGGACTTTGTTAATTTTTAAGTTTTTTCTTAAAACGTTCTGATTTAATATTAAAAAGAGAGACAGCGAGTTCTTTGTTCTTTGAAAGCAAGAAAGCAGAGTCGATGATGATAAGAGAGGCAATAGCTTGTTTGAATTGCCCGATAGTCTGAGGCGGTTCACAGAGGATTTTAGAAAGACAAGCGTTTTGT
>JAZDHG010000009.1:0-65219 GCA_043806135.1 Candidatus Omnitrophota bacterium | reverse complement strand
GAGGAAAATTAAGCTGCAATGTACCAGCTGCGTTTTGATATAATCCTCCTTCATTTGTAATCGTCGTAACTACTGGATCCAGTTGTTTCATATAGACATCACCTACTGATGCATCCCGCGTACTTATGACTCTCAGCCTGCGTTCAGAAACAATATATCCATCTTTTTTAAATTTTAATATATATTCTCCAGTGTTTGGAGTTGGAAAAGAAAATTTTCCATCACTATCAGTATATAATGCCCCGCTAACCCCATAGATCGAAACAATCACTCTGGATAACGGCGAATCTGTTGCTGAATCTAACACTTTCCCATGCACAAATCCGGATTTAGGACTAATTACCGGCGGCTCACTAGGAACAGTATCGATACTAAATCCGACGTTTTTGTTAGCAGCATTACCGGCAATATCTGACACGCTTAAACTAACTGTATGAGCACCTTCAGAAAGCGGATCTAAAGGAACATATTCAACAAAACCAGGAGCCACATTAGCCTGACTAGTAATATCTAGACCATCAAGTAGAAGTTGTATAGAATCAGGATCAACCCCGCTGATTGCATCACTTAAGCTAGCAGTAATAAGCGGAAAAGCATTTGATATTACTTCTCCCTCTTGCGGGAAAAAACCACTTATTACTGGGCTGGTAATATCTACTGTGATATTTAGAGCAGATTGAACACTCTGACCTGAAAGATCTGCAACCTGAGCAAGCAAAGTATGTTCTCCTTCAGTTAGTTCAAGTTCTGCCTGCATATTAGAACTTAGTGTAGGATCAGCAAATGGATTGAATTGGTCGGTAATATCACTTGCATTGTCTGTAATGCTTAAAGTTTGCGGGTTTAAGCCGGAAACATCATCAGCTACAATTAGGCTTGCAGTAAGCTGCTGTGTTTTGAAAAATTGATTATCAGCAGGGCTCTGCCATACTGCTGTTGGGGGCTGATCATCCTCCCCTACAATAGCTACCATTAAGCAGCCTCCGGGCTTACTGCGCAGCTGAGTAGATATAGTATTATTTGTAGAAAGGGTTACAACTTCTTCTATATATGAGGTATTTTGATTGAATTGGTTTGTACGCAGTACTTCTAGTCCGTTTACATTTAACGTAGCACTTGAGACTTTCTCGTACTCTGTTTCGCCGTCTTCCATGCCGCCGTTAAAGGCCTGCAAAGTCCATACTATTTGAGGATTCAGCACGGGAAAGTCAAGAATTTCCATTGCCGGGGTACCTTCTTGGCGAATATATGTATGCTCAAAAACTTTAAATTGCGCAGCATTCGCTTCGGAAAACATTAGAGGCAGTGCCCCCTCACCCATAAAAATACATACAACTAAGACAGTTATGCTCTCAAGGCAACGATTTTTTAAAAGCTTCATAAATTCACTTCCATTTTTTGTTTATCCTTAAAATAAAAAAATCTATTAGAAAATCTTTTCTAATAGATTATATTTTAAAGCAGATTAATCGTAGAAAAACAATCAACATCTCTCTCCGATATTAGACTATTAAAATTATATGATTTTATTTAATACGCAGAATTCTAACTCATTCTGCTTATTAGAATAAAGTTTACCTGTGATCTTCAATTTTGTCAAGAAATTCAAAAAAAACCATAACTTTCAAAAACTGAAAACAATTAATATCCTACTTTGATACATAAGTTTTGCAATCAGTTTTGTATTATATCCAACTTTCAGCGAGCAGCGTTTAGCCTGCAATATAATTGCATTACTGAATATATCACATGTCATATTTTCTCCATTCAAAACCAAGTGCATTATCCCGCCATCAATAAGAGGGACAAGTTTTGCTTCCCATGTACCAGGGTAAAGCTCGATACATGGCATGGCTTCATAATTTAACAAATGAAATTTTACCCTGCACCGTAAGACTCCGTCTTTCTGGTGCGGGGGAAGGCTGGGGTCTGGGGCAGGCCTGTACTTGCGTTTTGATTTTCAGTGAAAATCATGCGGGTGCATCACCCCAACAACATAAAACAAAAACATTTCTTATTTTCAAGAATCGTTCTCTGTTAAAACTAATATCATTCATCAATCAAATAGAACCGCCACCTCTTTCTGAGCCAAAACGCCTAATTAAGGCCGCGGATGGAATTTACTATGAATTGATTTTAGCCTATTCTTATCTACATGCGTGTATATCTGAGTTGTGGCAATATTGCTATGACCAAGAAGTTCCTGTACAATACGCAGATCCGCACCCCTTTCCAGTAAATGAGTCGCGAACGAATGACGCAATGTATGCGGTGAAACCCGCTTGGAAATATTTGCCAAAACAACATACTGCTTAATAAGCTTCCATATCCTTCTTCGATTGAGTTTCATCCCGAATTTAGAAACAAAGAGATGCTTCGACTCTTTGTTTTTTAACAATTTTCCTCTGCTTTTCTCCAAATATTCAACCAGGGCTGACTGAGCATACCCTCCCATAGGAATAATTCTTTCTTTTTGTCCTTTACCGAAACAGCGTATGACCCCGAGCTTAAAATCTATATCTTTTAGTTTCAGATCAACAAGCTCTGAAACCCGCATACCTGTGGCATAAAGTAATTCAAAACAGGCCCGATCGCGCAGTTCCTTGATCTTATCCCCCCTTATCACATTTAAAAAATTTTCCACTTCCTGTATAGAAAGCACATCAGGCAGATAGCGCCATAAACGAGGAGACTCTAAAAGCTCAGCCGGGTCCCTCAGTGTATATTTCTGGCTTACCAGGTACCTATAAAAAACCTTAAGAACTACTATATTTCTTGCAATTGAACTTGATTTTAGATTCTTTTCTTTAAGATCATAAATAAAACCGACAAAATCCTCCCTGGTCGGATTGAGCAGATCAGTAATATGGTTATCCTCTATATATTGCGAAAATTTATTTAAATCGCGACGGTAAGAGGAAATCGTATTTTGCGAAAGCCCTCTTTCCAAAGATAAGTAATCAATAAATTCATCAATGTAGCGGTCAAGTTTCATCTTCTTTTAGGTATTTCATTATTCTTTTCATGTCATCCCAGACAAGTTTTTTATCTTGAGGGTTGCGCAAAAGATATGCCGGATGGTAGGTAGGCATAAGTTTAATCCCTTCAAAATCATAAAAATTTCCTCTGAGCCTTGAGATCGGTCTTGTAACATTCAGCATTGCATGCGCGGCAAATTTCCCCAGAGTGCAAATTATCTTAGGCTTAATTATTTTTACCAGTTCAAGCAGATAAGGCCTGCAGCAGACCACCTCTTCAGGCAGCGGATTACGGTTTTCCGGTGGACGGCAGCGCAATACATTAGTAATAAATACATCACTGCGCTCAAGTTTCATGGCCTTTATGATCTTGGTAAGCAGCTGACCGGCAGCACCGACAAAAGGAATTCCGGCTAAGTCCTCCTCCCGTCCCGGAGCTTCTCCCACGAACATGATCTGGGCATTCAGGCTGCCGTCTCCGAAAACAAGATTTGTCCTTGTCTTATATAACGAACACATCTGACATTTTTCTGCAAGACTCAGAAGCGCCTCAAACGCTTCTTTTTTATCTGTGGGTGCATTAACTGTCAGTACATTAGCAAAAGGAATGCCCTCTTTAGAAAAATACTCCTCAAACTCAAGACGCAGTTTGATCTGCTCAAGATTTTGTCTTATTTCCTCGGTAATAAGTTTTCCGTCACCCATTGACATATCCTTTGCGCTGCGTCCGGTTTTGCCAGTTTTAAGGCATTATCCTTCATTTCCTTTAAAACTTTACCCTCGCCCTCAAGCATTTTTTCTACCTGTTCAGTTAACTCGCTGATACAATTTATCCTGATGCCTATTTTATAGTCTTCGATTATCTGGGCGTTCCTCATTTCCTGTCCTGGTATGGGTCGGATAATGAGCATGGGAAGCCCTTTCACCAGCGACTCAGACACAGTCAATCCTCCGGACTTTGAGATTATAATATCAGAGGCCTCCATACACTCCTCCATATTATTAACATAACCGAAAACCTTAATCTTCTTTTTAAAGGTTTGATGTTTAAAAAAATCCAGAAGTTGAGGGTTCTGGCCGCAGATCACCAGCATTTGAAGATCCGCCTGGATTTCATCCAAAAGCCCGGCTATCTTTTTGATCGGACCAACTCCAAATCCTCCGCTGGTGATCAGCACCGTAAATTTACTTTCATCAAGCCCTAATTTTAAACGCATCTGGGTTTTGGAGATTTTCTTAGAAAATTTTTCCTCAACAGGGATACCCGTGATTATTACCTTCTCTTCAGGCACTCTCTTACAAACAAGTTCATCCTTGGTCATCTCACTTGCCACAAAATAAAAATCAGTTCCCTCATTGATCCAGAACTGATGCACACCAAAATCTGTCACTCCGCAAAGCACATAACCTTTGAATTTCCCTTTACGCTTTAAATGCGACATCAACTCCGCAGAAAGAAAATGCTCGCAAATCACCGCATCCGGGGCTTCATTTAAAACATAGCTGATCAGCTTTTTACACTGTATAGAGTTAAAAAAGTGACGCATAGGCCTTATGATCGGTCTAAGTGAGCCGCAGTTAAGCAGATGAAATATCCAGCCCCATAAAAACGGAACATATTTTACCAAAAAAATATAGACAGCTGGATACGCTTTTTTGAAAAAATCATTTGTATAATCTAGCGCATCAATTTTCTTAATTTCATCACTCTCTTGGGCATTAGTAAAAAATGCCTGATGCAGGGCTTGTGCGGCTTTAAGATGGCCGGCACCGGCAGTAGCGTGGATAATTAAAATCTTCACCTTATCACACTTTCTGTTTTAAAATCATCTATTAGAATTTATATGCGCCCTTATCCGGGTTCGTCTATTCTTCTCAGATTGAGTTTTTGGGCAAGAAGATCTTTGGGCATAAGCACTCCGCCGGAAATAATTATCTTGAAAGCATCCTCAATGGTTATGTCCAATACCGTAACATCTCTTTTCGGCACGATCACAAAAAAGCCGGTTATGGGATTCGGGGCAGAAGAAATATAAACACAAACCGAGTCCAAGTCTGCTCCGGCGATGCTTTCTGACTTGAATTCATTAGTAATAAAACCTAATGTAAAAGCATCTTTTCTCGGATATTCAAACAATACAACTTTCTTAAAGTGAAGTTTGTCTTCTGAAAAAAGAAATTTAACAAGCTGTTTTATTGAAGGGTAGATTTGATAAACAAACGGAATACGCAAAAATATTCGTTCAAAAAAAGGCATCACTCTTTTTATAAAAACATTGGTTGCCAGAATGCCCGTAAGAAAAATAATCACGATTATAGCCAGCAGACCAAGACCAAAAAATGATCTGCCGTAAGTGATTTCAATATACGGCCTGATAAAGCGTCCCAGCAGGTTATCCAGAAATCTTACGCTGATAGAAAGAGCATAGATTGTGATGAACAAAGGCAGCAGGACAACGATGCCCGCTATAAAGTATCTGCGAATTTTTGTTTTTAGATTCATAGGCTTATCCGATTGTCAGACCGCTGAACCCCAGGAATGCAAGCGACATTAACCCGGCGATGATAAAAGCTATCGGAGTTCCTTTTAAAAGCTCTGGAATTTTTGCCATTTCAAGTTTTTCTCTGATGCTGGTCATCAGAACAAGCGCCATGGCAAACCCAACTCCTGCGCTGAATCCTTGGATAATGCTTTCCACGAAATTTAAATTATCCTGAACATTCAAAAGCGTAACAAAAAGTACAACACAATTAACTGTAATAAGCGGCAGGTATATACCCAGGGCTTTATACAGTGCTAGGTTGAATTTATGCATAAACATTTCAACCAGCTGCACAAAGCAGGCAATGATCAAAATAAAAGTTATTATATTCAGATATTCAAGATGAAAAGGCACTAGAATAAAATGATACACAGGCCATGTTATTATTGATGACATTGTGACCACAAATGTCATGGCAATACCCATGCCCAGAGCTACATCAAGTTTTTTAGATATACCAACGAATGAGCACAACCCCAGAAAACGAGAAAACACAAAATTATTCACAAAAACAGCTGAAATTATGATCCCGAATATTTTAACAAAATTTATTTCCATGCTATGACCTCTTAGTGTTTATTTTTAATTACAACATCCGCTCTGGGATTTTTCCCGGCCAGGGTTAAGACGATTTAAAACCGCTATAATAACACCAATCGTCAAAAAAGCTCCCGGCGGCAAAATCATTACCAGCATTGGATTAAATAACGGCCCGAACAAAGGCCTGCCAAGCAATGTTCCCGCACCCAGGATTTCGCGTATAGCCCCGATACCTGCGGACGCAAGTGTAAATCCTATACCCATGCCCAGGGCGTCAGCTGCAGACATGCTCACCGTATTTTTACTGGCAAATGCCTCGGCACGGCCGAGGATTATACAGTTCACAACCATAATATCCACAAACAGCCCCAGTTTAGCATAAATCAAGGGCACATAAGTTTGTAAAAGTAATTTAACGATTGTAACAAACGTCGCAATTACCAGGATATAACAAGGAATACGTACCTGAGGGGGCACAAAATTCTTTATCATTGAAATAATTACATTTGAGCCAAGCAGGACAAATGTTGCGGCAAGCCCTATCCCAATGCCGTTTTCCGCAGTAACCGTAACCGCAAGCGTCGGACACAATCCAAGCATTAAACTGAAAACCGGATTTTCAAGGCAAACTCCGCTTTTTATACAATTTTTAAGATAAACAATCTTTTTGTTCATAAAACTCCTTGGTATAATCCTCATGCTTAAGCTGGATTATACCTGATTACAACGATTAATAACAGATTATACCCTTGCGGGGCACCCAACTCCGGAAATCTTCCCCTGTGGAATGCGCAGCATTCCCAGGACTAAGTACCCGAAATTCCAAAAAAATTTCAGGGTGCAGATTTCTCGGGGCAAGGATTAAACCATTAATCTCCATCTAATCTATGTGATCAAAACATCCTGCTACTTTATCGTTATAGGATGTCTTTACTTTTTCTCCCAAGCATAGACCAGCGGACTGGCAATAAAAACAGTTGAGTAAACTCCGCTGAAAAGGCCGATTATCAATACAAAGGCAAAATTATGCAGCACCCTGCCGCCCATCAGGTAAATGGCAAAAACAATAAACAAGGTGGTTACCGATGTCCATATTGTACGTGCCAGGGTCTGGTTGATACTTATATTAATAACATCTCTGAAAGAAGTTTTGCGCATTAAGCGTAGATTTTCCCGAATACGGTCATAGGTAACGATTGTGTCGTTTATAGAATACCCTGCTATTGTCATTAACGCAGTAACTATTAACAGGTCAATCGGTCTGTTTGTCAGGGCGCAAAAAGCAATGGCAACAAGAACGTCATGGAATAGAGAGACAACACCGGCAATCCCGTAGACAAAGTCTTTGAACCTTATCCAGATATATATACATATCGCCAGCAATGCAAGCATAAACGCCATTGCCGCGTTTTTCTTTAAAAGCCTTCCCACGACCGGACCAACGCTTTCAACACTCAATATCTCTGCCTTATTGTCCGGAAATGTGTTTGCGAATTCACCTATAATTGCGTCTGCTTTATCTTCTTCAGTTCTGATCAGAACAATCTCCGGCTTCTTTTTATCCTGCTGTATCAAAGCATCTGCCAGGCCGATTTTTGACATCGCCAGACGCAGACTGTCAATCTCCACCGGTTTTTCGAATTGAAACTCCTGAAGGGAACCGCCGGCAAAATCAATGCCATAGTTATCATCACCCCGGCGGGAGAATAAAAACATTCCGGCGACTATGAGAACGATCGATATCGTATAGAAAATCCATCTTGCTTTAATAAAATCAATTTTTGTCTCAGAAATAAGCTGCATCATCTTAAGCGGCAGTTCTTTCCATTTCAAAGTAAGCATGTCAAGAAGCATACGGGTCACTACAATCGCCGTAAACATACTTGCTATTAAACCGATAATCAGGGTAAGGCCGAATCCCCTTACAGGACCTGAGCCCAGCCAAACCAGCAGAATAGCCGCAATTATCGTTGTGACATTTGAATCTAAAATCGCCGGGAAAGCGCGGCTGTAACCGTTATTTATTGCCGTACGTGTTGACTTCCCGAGTTTTAATTCTTCTCTGATGCGCTCGTTTATCAACACATTCGCATCCACAGCCATACCGATAGTCAGTCCAATACCGGCAATACCGGGCAAAGTCAGCGTAGCTTTCATGATCACAAGAGCAGCAAACACCAGTAGGATATTAAAAAGCAGGGCAATATTTGCCAGGACACCTCCTACCAAGTAATAAAAGGCCATAAATAAGAACACCGCAAGACCTCCGTAAAGTGTCGCTTTCACCCCGCTATTTATGGAATCCTGCCCAAGCAGCGGTCCGACCGTACGCTCTTCCCCGAATGTTATGGGAGCCGGCAATGCACCGGTGCGTAATACAGTAGAAAGGTCTTTAGCATCGTTAGCGCTGAAGCTTCCTGTAATTTCCGCGTTTCCGCCTGAGATGCGTTCTCTGATCATTGGTGCCGAATAAACCTCATTATCAAGCACAATAGCCAGTCTCCTGTTTACATTCGCACCTGTTATATTGGAAAATTTAGTCGCCCCTGTTCCGGTAAACTCCAGTTTTACACTTGGTCTACCATATTGATCACGGCTGACAATAGCATCCGACAGGCTGTCTCCGGTCATTACTGCTGTTTCTTCAAGAAGCAGTTCTTTATCATCCTCGTCTTTAGTTAATACATATCCGGCAGGAACATCGCCTTCAATCGCCGCTCTCATCATCTCATCATCATCGTTTACGATCCTGAACTCAAGCTGAGCTGTTTTTCCGATAAGTGCGCGGGCCCGCTTTCTGTCCGTAACCCCGGGCAGCTGAACAATGATCCTGTTTTCTCCCTGGCGGGTTATCGAGGGTTCCTTTACCCCGAATTGATCGACTCTTTTGCGGATAATCTCAATCGTCCTGTCCACAATATCCGAACGTACATCTTCCTTAATATTTTTGGGCAGCTTGCTCATATCGACTTGCAAGGTCAAAAATATCCCGCCCTGCAGATCAAGTCCGAGATTAATTTTTTCCTGAATCGGGTAAATAACCCAAACACAAAAAACAACTAATGCGCTTATTAATAAAAATTTGACCTTCAAATTCTTCGGCATGTTTTTCCTCCTGGGATCTGTTCAACGGCTATAACTCTTTATGATTGCCTTGATTTTTTGATTAAAGTAATAGAATTCTTATCGAACTCTATCTTAACATTGTCATCAACCTTTAAAATCACGCTTTTATCCTTCACATTCACTACTGTGGCATGGATACCGCCTACGGTGACAACCTCATCGTTTTTCTTTATAGCATTCACCATGTCCTGTTTTTCCTTCTGCTGCTTCTGCTGCGGCTTAATAAGGAAAAAATAAAATACCAGAAAGATAATTAAATACATCGGCAGCAAGATCATAAAACTCCCCTGCCCCTGAGGCACGCTGCCTGAAGCACCTTGCGCGAACGCTAAAGATTCAAAATTCATTTCTCCTCCTAATTTTTGATGCAACCCCCTGAAATTTAATATTTAAACGTCATTAGTATATAATATTTTACACCAATATTCCACTATTTTGTTTTGATCAAGAGGAAATAACTGCAGGATTGCCGATTTGGCTAGCGGCTAGCGGTAAGTGATTAGCGTCTAGAATTTTAGTATTTCCGTATACATCATACTCGTAAGATTCCACCACCGCACCCGAGGCATCCGTCAAGGCAACAACCAAAAGAGTACACCCAGGAGGTGTTCTTAGGGTTTTATATTCCCCAATTTGAAATCTATGTTTAATTTTCTTTGCTTCCCATGTACCAGAGCAAATCTCGATACATGGCATGGTTTCTTAATTTTACAAATGAAATTTTACCCTGCACTGCAAGACTCCGTCTTTCTGGTGCGGGGGAAGGCTGTGCTTTAAGGGGCAGCCTGTCCGCTGTGGCGGAGCACAGCCCCTACCTCAAAAATGCACTAAATAATTAGCTTTTGATGACCATAACTACACTTTAAAACCTTAAACAACGTCCCTCTTTCTATTGTTTCCCATGTCAATTAGTTTCGAGTTGACAGGCTGACCCCTTAGTTTCCAGTTCAATCTTTTTTTTCTTAGATCCTGTCCGGAAAATTGGAAAAAATTCCGTCCACTCCCAATATCTTCACTTTTTGGATATCTTCCGGCTCATTGAGCGTATAGGCAAACACCTTTAATCCTCTTTTATGCGCATCATCAACTAATGCCTGATTTATAAATTCTTTGGACGGATGCAAAGAATAACTATTTAGATCACTTGCGCACTGGGCATATCCGATCGGAATACCTGCAATTATCGCTCCGGTCTTAACCTGAGCTGTTAATCGGCTGAATTCCTGAAGCTCATAATGATTAAATGATGAGACCAGAAAATCATCCCAGCCCCAGCCTTTTTGCTTAACATATTTCTGAATAACATTAAAAATAGGACTGGCTGTACCTTCGCTTTTCATCTCAATGTTAATTTTTACCTTTCGATCAACCAGGTCGAGAACTTCCTGCAAAGTCGGGATTTTCTGTTTTTTACCTGCGTCTAAAGTCCTCAATTCTTCAAATGATTTTTGACAAACATACCCGGTACCGTTTGTTGTCCTGTCTACTTTGATATCATGTATGACCATCAACTGCCCGCTTTTGCACCCCTGGACATCAAGCTCAATCATATCAACCTTAAGCTCCAATGCTTTTTGAAAAGAAAGCAGGGTATTTTCCGGCTCATATCCGGATGCACCGCGATGACCTATTTTTAACACCATTTCACCCTCTCTTTTTAGAAATTTTAAGCTCTTTCCTGTTTAAGTGAAATGAAAGAGCCTGATTTATTACAAGATCCTGCTTAACCTGTACTATTTCTGGTTGCTATCAAATTTACATCTAAACCTAAAAAGTTTTCTCCGATAATATCTCCTGCATTAACCGGCCTAGAAAGCCTTATCTTTTTCACTTCTTTCATGGCCGCAAAAAGCCTATCTTTAGGAATAGGTTTATCTGTACGCACCGGGATCATTTTTAACGACAGGCCCTGAGTCAACACTGAGGAAGTAAATATTCTTAAAGGATTTTTTATCTCAGACAATGCATACTCCTGCCCCTTAGGGCATTCATTGCCGCACATGGAGATTATTTCATCATTCTGTACCTCAACCGATAAAACACAGCCTTTAGGACATTCAATACATATGATTTTTTTCTTCATTTTAAACCTTTTAAATATTCCGCGGCAAGCCTGCCGGCTATCTCGCTGTCCCGGGAAACAGAATCAACAAGATCATATACCTTGAATGAATTGCCGCAGACAAACAATCCGGCTATTGAAGTCTTGTTTAATTCCTCAGATACCGGGGTTTTAGTTTTTTCATCCATAGCCGCCCCGGCCATCTCTATAAGTTCGTTCTCCGGTATCAGTCCGACTGATATAAGCACAGTATCGCATTCAATATCAAAATGCGTCCCTGTGATCGCGTTAAGATTTTCATCTACCCGGACAACTCTCACCTTCTCCACTCTATTATTACCATAAATTTTTTCGATCTTATGCGAGCAAAAAAACGGTATGGCAAAATCCTCGATGCATTGCACCTGATTGCGTATAAGCCCCTGGCTTTTCGGCTGGATCTCAATAACGGCCTTAACCTCTGCTCCTTCCAGAAAAAAGCGCCGGGCCATAATCAGACCGATATCTCCTGATCCGACAATAATAACCTTTCTGCCAGGCAGCAGGCCTTCAATATTTATAAGTTTTTGCGCCAGTCCTGCGGAAAATATACCTGCCGGCCTTGCCCCCGGAATATGTATCATCTCCCGCGTTTTTTCTCGGCAGCCTGTAGCCATGATCAGCGCTTTTGCCTGAACTTGTTTTAAGCTTCCCGGTTTTAAAAAAGTCAGTACCTTATCTTTCGAAAGATCCACGACAAAGGATCTCATGCTTATTTCTATTTGCCGTATGCTTTTAATTTTTTTAATAAACCGGGCCGCATATTCACACCCGGTAAGAACCTCTTTAAAATAATCAAGCCCGAATCCTGTATGCACACACTGATTTAATATACCGCCAAGATACTGATCCCGTTCTATAAGCAAAATATCTTCAATTCCATGTTCGCAGGCGGCAATTGCCGCGGCCATACCGGCAGGTCCGCCTCCGACAATAACCAGATCCCTTTTAAGCATCTGACCTATCCTCCTTGACCACCTCAGATCCTGGCCCTTTTTTTGTTATTTTAGTAAGGGGTGTATTCATAGAATCAGATAATATCTTCATGATGCGAGTTGTACAGAAACCGCCATGGCATCTGCCTGCCTGCGCCCTAGTTCTGAATTTTATACCGTCTAGTGTTTTTGCCCCGCGCTCTATAGCATCTCTGATCTCTTTGGCTGAGACCATTTCACAGCGGCAGACAATATCCCCGTAAGCCGGATCTTTTTTGATCAGTTTTGCAGCACGGGAAAAGGGAAGAAAAAACAAGTGGATCGTTCTTTTCCGCCGCGCATGAAATGCCGATTTTTTTTCTAGTGACAAACCATTATCTTTTAGTATGCCGCAAACCATTCTTGCGATCGCAGGCGCGGCAGTAAGTCCCGGCGACTGTATCCCGGCTACATTGATAAAACCCGGCATACTCACTTCATGCCGGATAATAAAATCATCCCCTGCTGCCGGCCTCAAGCCCGCAAAATAAGCAATGATATCGGTCTCTTTTATTGCTGGGACCATGCGCTGTGCATTATTCAGCACTTTTCGAAAACCTGCCTCAGTTGTTGAGAAGTCTTGCTTATCATCGCCATCTTCCGCTGTCGGCCCGATCATCGGATTTCCGTCCGCTGTTTTTATTACCAGTATACCTTTGGAGTTTTTTGAAGGAAGAGGAAAAAGCAGGCGCCGGGTCATATTTTCTTTCTTTTTATCAAGAATAAACTCCTCACCCTTGCGCGGTTTTATGCTGAAATCATTAACTCCGACCATAGCAGATACATCATCAGCATATAAACCGGCGGCATTTATAATGTAATGCGTTTGGAATGTGTCGGATGAAGTTTTAACCTCAAACGTTTTCCGGGCATCTGCGTTTTTTTTAGGAATAATTCCCGCAACTTTTTGCTGTGTAAAGATCTCTACTCCATTAGCAAGAGCATTTTCAGCCATATCATATGTCAATCGGTATGGGCTTATAATGCCTGCCGTAGGCGCATATAACGCGGCAACCGCATCTTGAGTTAGATTAGGTTCGTGTTTTCTAAGCCAGCTGCGTTTTACTATTTTCAATTTCGGCACGCCCAGCCTTTGGGCTTGTTTTTTAAGTTGAAGCAGCTGCTGAATATCTTCTTCTTTAAACGCAACGATCAACGCACCTACTTCTTGAAAATCCACCCCTAATTGCCCGGCAATTTTTCTGATGAGTTTATTGCCTTCTACGCACAACCTGCCTTTTAATGAATTAGAGGGATTCTGCGTTCCGGGATGGATTATTCCGCTATTAGATTTTGAAACTCCAAAAGCAAACTCCTGCTCTTTTTCAAGCACAGCTGTATTTAATTTATAACGGGACAATTCTCGGGCGATAGCCGTCCCTACAACCCCGGCTCCGATAATAATTACATCGTATGTTTTCATATGCTCAACTTTCAGTTAAACAATCTCTATTTTGAAAGAGTCCTCACTACTGCCTCTTGCCATTTTTTATAAAGTGCTTCTGATTTTGCTTTTGAAATCTTCGGCCTAAAAACTTTATCTTTTGCCCAACACTTTTTTATTTGTATTGTGTTTTTCCAAAACCCAACTGCAAGGCCCGCAAGATATGCAGCACCTAACGATGTAATCTCAATGGTTTTAGGCCTGATTATCTTTACTCCCAGAATATCCGACTGAAACTGGCAAAGAAAATCATTAGCCGCTGCTCCTCCGTCTACTTGCAAAACGCGTATCCTAAGTCCTGAGTCTCTCTCTAAGGCATTTACCACATCTTTTGTCTGATAGCACATTGCTTCTAAAGCAGCTCTTACAATATGGCTCTTTTTTGTGCCGCGTGTAATACCGAAGATACTGCCTCGGGCATTCTGATCCCAATACGGCGCACCTAAACCCACAAGCGCAGGTACAAAATAAACTCCGCCATTATCCTTTACGGAGCTTGCCATCTTTTCCGATGAAGATGATTTATCCAGTATACCTAATCCATCCCGCAGCCATTGGATTGCCGCGCCGGCGATAAATATTGCACCTTCCAGTGCATAGACAGGCTTTTCTGAATCACTGCAGCCTAAAGTGGTAATAAGCCCGTACTTTGATTTAATACATTTTTTCCCAGTATTAAGCAGCATAAAACATCCTGTACCATAGGTGTTTTTTATGGTACCCGGATCAAAACAGGTCTGGCCGAATAAAGCGGCCTGCTGGTCTCCGGCTATACCGGAAATAGGAATACCTGCAGGCAGTTTGCCATGTGCTGCGGTTTTACCGAAAATCCCTGATGAACTTTTAACACAGGGCAGCATTGTTTTCGGGATGCTGAATATTTTGAGAATTTTTTCATCCCAATCAAGTGTTTTAATATTAAAAAGCATAGTTCTTGAAGCATTGGTAAAATCAGTCGCGTGCACTGCCCCATCGGTTAGCTTCCATAATATCCAGGCATCAGTAGTGCCGAAAAGCAGTTTTCCCTGTTTTGCTTTTGCTAATGCTCCTTTTATATTTTTTAATATCCACTCAATCTTTGTTGCGGAAAAATAAGCATCTATAGGCAGGCCTGTTCTTGACTTAAAAAATTCGACAGCTCCTTTTTTATCCTTCAATTCATCGCAGCGAACTGAGGTCCTGCGGCATTGCCAGACGATGGCATTAAAAACCGGCTTTGAAGTAGTTTTATCCCAAACCACTGTTGTCTCTCGTTGATTGGTAATCCCGATGGCATCAATTTTTGCGTTTGGGACTTTCCTAAGTACTCTTTGGATAGAATTTATAACGCTCTGCCATATCTCCTGCGGATCATGCTCAACCCAGCCCGGTTTCGGAAAATACTGAGGAAACTCTTCATAAGCACTGGCCTTTTGTTTTGTCTTTTTATCATACAATATCGCCCTGCTTCCGGTTGTCCCCTGATCTATGGCTAAAATATATCCCACAGCATGCCTCCCCCTTTTCAAATAAAAGAACTCTATGACACTCCTCTTTAATTTCAAGAAAAGATTTCTTAAAACCAGAAATATCTATTTATCTTCTTGATTATTTTTGTATATTTGTAAAAAATCACTTTTAAATTCATTAAATTTATCAGCAGCAATTGCCTCCCGAACTTGTTTAATAAGATTTAAATAAAAATGCACATTATGTAAAGATAAAAGCTGTGGGCCCAGCATTTCGCTAGCGTAAAATAGATGCCTTACATAAGCCCGGGAGAAATTTCCGCAAAGGTAGCAGGAACATGCGCTGTCAACAGGCTCAAGGTCCTGGGTGTAACAGGCATTGCGCAGATTTAATTTTCCTCGGCTGGTAAAAGCATTCGCTGTACGGCCATAGCGCGTGGGGATTATACAGTCAAACATATCAGCACCGCGGCCGATACTCTCAAGTATATCCTCAGGTGTGCCCATGCCCATAATGTATTTCGGCTTATTATCCGGCAAAAGAGGCAGGGTATAATCGACGATTTTATAAATAAGCTCCGCAGGCTCTCCCACACTAACGCCTCCGATGGCATAGCCGTCAAAATCCATATCTACAAGTTCTTTTGCGCATGCTGCCCTTAGATCCTCATATGTACTCCCCTGCACTATCGCAAAGACTTTATTACCGCTGTTTACTTTTACCTTGGAACTTATCCTGGCCCAATCAAGGGTGCGTTTCACCGCGATCTTCGCATTTTCATGATCGCACGGGTACGGGGCACACTCATCAAGCACCATACAGATATCGCTTCCCAGGATATCCTGTATTTCTAGGCACTCCATGGGTCCGATAAAATGCGTTGACCCATCGATATGTGATTGGAACTTCACTCCCTTATCCGTAACCTTTCTTAAAATCGAAAGGCTGAACACCTGGTAGCCTCCGCTATCAGTAAGTATCGGCCCGTGCCAGTTCATGAACTTGTGCAATCCTCCGGATTTTTTTATCAGCTCGGTTCCGGGCCTTAAATACAAATGATAGGCATTAGCGAGAATGATCTCAGCACCCATTTTCTCAAGCGCTTCAGGAGATATCGCCTTAACCGCACCTTGAGTCCCCACAGGCATAAAAACCGGTGTTTGAATAATGCCGCGATTTGTATTCAATAATCCCGATCTGGCTTTTGAATTTTTATCGTTATGTACTACCTTGAAGCTCATGTATTTCTTATCCTTTTATTGGACATATTAGTCTAGGAGTATACAAGTCTGATCAATGGTCAATAGTCGATAGCCAATAGTTGTCTTGTCCTGCAATAGTTGACACTTTTAAACACAAATAATTTAATTAACCGCCCGCTCATTAAATACATTCACTCGATAAACGCTGATTAGCGCGGATTGGTACCGTAAAAATCATATATTTAACTCGGCATCGCCGAGTTAGGCCTTCATAAATCAACATTAAAAGAAAAATTCATTTTTCTTATTGATTGTTGCGTTTATGAAGGTCGTGGCTTTTCCCGCCGCAAACTAATATATGATTTTTATTTCCTTCCTCCCGACATCAAACTCCATACTGCAACCTTAAGTAACTTCAAGAAACTTTGTCTTGTTATAATGGCTTAAATGTATACTTCTTTATCCGCGAACATCCGCGTCCATCTGCGGTTAATTTATTTTTCTGTAAACCTATTTCAGGATAACACAGTCTGTTCTTTTTACTTTTACCTTTTTACTTCTTTGTCTTTTAACTCGTCACTCATAACTAGTAATTTATAATTTATTTTGCGTCCTTCGTCCCAAGGAGCAAAGCGCCTGCCCGCCAAGCATTATGTAGGAAGTGATCGTCCATCATTGCTCGGACTTCGTTCTTTTTTCTTGCTACTCGCTTCTTGCTACTCGCTACTCTATATAATAAGCATGGCATCCCCATAACTGAAGAACCTGTATTTTTCATCAACAGCCATTTTATAAGCCTCCAGCACCAGCTCCCTTGAGGCAAAAGCACATACCAGCATAAGCAGTGTGGTTTTCGGCAGATGAAAGTTGGTAAGCAGCATATTCACAGCCTTGAACTTATAGGGCGGATAAATAAACAAGTCTGTCTGCCCTTTTCCCGGCTTAAGGGAAAAACTCTCCTCTTCCCCGGCACAAGTTTCCAAAACCCGGGCCGCTGTCGTTCCCACAGCACAGATCCTGCCCCCTGAGTGTTTTACTCTTTCAATCTCCACAGCTGTCTTTGGGCTTAACTCAAATGATTCCTTATGCATCTTATGCCCTCTTATATCTTCAACTTTTACAGGCAAAAATGTCCCCAGTCCCACATGCAGAGTAAGCTGAACTATACCGGTATTCTTCTCTTTGATCTGATCTAATATCTGTTCAGTAAAATGCAGTCCTGCCGTGGGTGCGGCAATCGCCCCAGGGGATTTTGCATATACGGTTTGATATCTTGCACAATCTGCCGCAACAATTTCTCTCTTGATGTAAGGCGGCAAGGGCATCACGCCGATTTCATCCAAGACAGATTCAATATCCAATTCCCCCTTGAATTCAATTAATTTCATACCCTGCCCTCTGGCATCATCCGATTCCACCGCAACAGCAGAATACTTATTCTCAGCAAATCTGATAATTGTTTTAGGCTTAAGTTTCTTACCCGGCTTAGCCTTTATAAAATAGACATTCTTCTTTATCCTTTCAACCAGAAGGATATCAATAACCTTGTCTTCGATATCCCCGATCAAGCGCACCGGTTTTACCTTTGTATCATTTAAAACCAGCACATCTGCGCTCGTAAACATCCCGGCAATATCCCTGAACCAGCCATGTTTAATCCGTCCCGTCTTTCGCTCGATAATTAAAAGCCGTGATTCATCACGGCGTTTTGCAGGAAACTGCGCGATCAATTCCTGCGGAAGTCGATAATCAAAATCTGTTATTTTCACTTTCTTCTAAAAATCTCTATCCTCTCTTACAGTCATTCACATTTTGATTTTAAACACTTTACACCTTAACCGCTGAACTCTCGGTAAGACTGTACTTACAACCGCAGTATTTTTGGCGGTACAATTGCTCCATTTTGGAGATCCTTACCGCTTCCTGGTATCCAACGCTGAAATCATAATAGAAAAAACTGACCCCATTTTCAGCTGCTGCCTCTTCTCCCAAAAGTTTTATCGCCTGTTTATCCTGGTACGGGCTGACAAGCAAGGTTGTGGAAAATGTCTCAACCTTGATCTTTCTTGCGTGTTCAGCTGTTTTTTTCAGTCTCAGATACCAGCAATTCATGCAGCGCTCGGGCCGCTCACAATTATCTTTAACAACATCATTGAATTCATTGTCAGGGTACCCTGCACAGAAATATATATTACAATTAACCCGGTTGGAATATTCCATTACATATTTTTTACGCAAGATATACTCATAATGCGGATATATATTCGGATTATAAAAAAAACCTCCCACCTCAAAATTCATCTGCCTCAATTTTTTAAGCGGATATATCTCGCAAGGAGCGCAGCACATATGCAAAAGTATTCTTTTGCCTGCCATCATTCAAATATCTCCTTTTGCTTGTCTTTTGTTATTTTGCGGCCAAGGTGCTTATAGGCAAGCTCTGTTGCCTGGCGTCCTCGTGATGAGCGTTTAAGCAGTCCCCTCTTTAATAGAAACGGTTCTACCACATCCACGATCGTATCGCTTTCTTCATTGAGTGTGGCCGCCAGAGATTCTATACCCACAGGCCCCCCCTCATAAGCATCAATTATTACCCCTAGAACCCTGCGGTCGATCTCATCAAGCCCGAGATCATCTACCCCCTGCAGATTCAAAGCAACATCTGTTATCTGTGCATCGACCCTGCCGTTTGCCTTGACCTCGCTGTAATCTCTGACCCGGCGTAAAAGCCGATTAGCCACACGCGGCGTACCGCGTGATCTTTTAGCGATAATCTCTGCACTTTCCTGATCAAGATTCAATCCCAGTTTTTCCGCGGATTTTTTCACAACACTTACCAGATCCTCCCAGGGATAGAAATCAATATGGTAATACATCCCGAAGCGGCTGCGCAAAGGAGCACTGAGCAGTCCGGAGCGAGTTGTTGCCCCAATAAGCGTAAAAGGTTTAAGGTTAAACTGGATCGTCTTGGCATAAGGACCTTTATCAATAATAAAATCTATTTTATGGTCTTCCATTGCCGGATAGAGAAATTCCTCAACTATTTTTGAAAGGCGGTGTATCTCATCAATAAAAAGAATATCTCCGTGCTCTAGATTGGTAAGTATACCGATAAGATCACCCGCTCTTCCTATAGCAGGTCCTGAAGTGGTAGTGATCTTTGTTCCCATTTCATGGGCAATAATATGAGCCAGCGTGGTTTTACCAAGGCCGGGAGGACCTGAGAGCATTAAATGCTCCAGAGGTTCGTTTCTTGATTTTGCCGCCTGAATACCGATCTGCAGATTCTCTTTAAGTTTTTCCTGGCCGATAAAATCACCAAATTGCAGCGGCCGAAGCGACAGATTAAGGACCAGATCCTCTTCTGTCTCCTGCTGCATAAGCACAGGCTCTCTTAACATCCCGTCATCATTATTGATTTGATCTTTGTTTGTAGACTTCATTTAACAGCTCTTCCGAATTTTTAACATCTTGATTTCTGGTCATGGCATTTTTGATCATTTTCTCTGCTTCCGGTTTTTTATATTGCAGCTGCAAAAGAACAGCTAATGCCTCCTGTTCAATATCACTATTGGTAACGGTTGCCTTCTCTTCAGGGGCAACTCCCCTGATAAGGCCGAACTTTCCTACTTTCCCCTGGAGTTTAGCGACTATTTCTCTTGCTCTTTGCGTACCGATGCCGGGCAAGGATTTCAGGAAAGCAATATCTCCGGAATCAATTGCCCTGGCTATAACCTGTATCGGCTCAGCTATTGCCTTGATCGCGGCCTTAGGTCCGATACCGGATACAGTAATAAATCTCTCAAAAAATTCCTTCTCGATCTCGTTCATGAACCCGATCAAGATCGGTATACTTTTATTTTGATCCACCTGATGATAATGAAATGTAACAAATTCACATTCGGTTTTATCGGAGTTAAGACACTTCATTATCCCGTACGGAATAAAAACCTCATACCCGAACCCGTTCACTTCCAACAACAGTGAATTTTCTTTTTTTTGTATTATTTTTCCAGTTATTCTGCTGATCATATTTTCCTGCTGCTGATATTAATATGTGTTATGGCCAGAGCCAAGGCATCGGCAACATCATGCGGCTCAGGCACAGACTTCAGTCCAAGGATTTCCTTAATAACTCTCTGCATCTGCGACTTTGTCGCGGCTCCCGCTCCGGTGACTGCTTTTTTTACCTTTCTCGGAGCATAGCCGGCAACATTCAGTTTCTGCTGCGCAGCCGCCAGGCAGATAACCCCGCGCGCATGCGCCATCATTATTGCTGTCTTAGGATTTTCATAATGAGAATAGAGCTCCTCTAAAGCAACCACATCAGGCCGGTGAGCACTAAGCACCTGATTAAGGGCATTGTATATAATATTGAGCCTGTTCGTAAGTTTATCTTTTGATGATGTTCTGATAATACCAGCTTCAATAAGCTTAAGTCTGCCATCGCGTCCCCGCACAGATGTACAAACCTCCTGCTTATTAAATTCTATAACACCGTATCCTACACACTGCAGCCCGGGATCAACTCCTAAGACGCGCATATCTTCCTTATAATTCTATCTGAGATAATATATTATTCGGAATATCAAAATTAGCGTAAACATTCTGCACATCATCATTATCTTCTAAAGCATTGATGAGATTAAGCACCTGCTGGGCAGCTCCTTTATCGGAAATATTGACCGTAGAATCAGGCACCAATGTTATTTCAGAGGAAATGATCTCAATACCGCAGTTTTCTATAGCTTTTTTAACCGTTTCAAATTCTCTCGGCTGCGTGCTGATCTCATAAGTATCCTCTCCGCTCTGCATATCCTCAGCCCCGTTTTCAAGAATGATATTCATCAGTTTATCTTCTTCGCTTTTGTCCTTGGCGACTATTATCAGGCCTTTCTGCTTGAATTGCCAGGCAACAGAGCCGGCTCCGGCCATATTCCCGTTTTTCTTGGTAAATATACTGCGTACTTCCGCCGCAGCCCTGTTCTTGTTATCGGTAAGAACATCAACAAGAACTGCCACCCCGCTAGGGCCGTATCCTTCATAAACCATCGATTCATAAACTACGCCAGGCAACTCTCCTGTGCCCTTTTTTATCGCTTTTTCAATGTTGTCTTTAGGCATATTAGAATCTTTAGCCTTTTGCATGGCAAGCCTGAGCCGCGGATTTGCGTCCGGGTCGCCGCCGCCTTCGCGCGCGGCAACAGTTAACTCTCTTATAAGTTTAGTAAACACCTTACCGCGTTTTGAATCCGTTGCTGCTTTCTTATGTTTTATACTCGCCCATTTTGAATGTCCAGACATAAATTATCACTCCTATTTTGTCAGAGTAGCCAGTAGCGAGAAGCGAGTAGCAGGATTTTTGTAATATTTTATCACTGCCTATTACTCTCTACTTTCTACTCGCTACTTTTTTTTAGTTAGTTCGGATCGTATTTTACAATCATCGTTCTGAAAGTTTCAACACTATCTTTACCCTTAAAGCTCCACCGTACATTTACAGTAACTTCTTTCGTGTCTGATGCGCCGGGATTGCTTATAGATATAAAATAAGAAAAACCATCAAAATCACTATCCGCCGCATATACTCCCAAGGTATCATATGCGTCCGCAGAAGTTATATCATTACTGCTTGCTGATTTTATTCCCTCAATGTATTTTTGAGCTATCAAAGCTGCTGTTGTTAAATCCGCTGCTTTTTTTGAAGCATCAAGAGCAATCGGCAAATAAGCCAACACCGAAACCAATCCAATGCCCAAAATCGTCAAGGCGATTAATATTTCAATTAAGGTAAACCCCGTTAGAGATTTATAACCATGTTTTTTATTTGAACAAAAATTATTATTAACACCTGTTATAAAGTATGCTCCGAGAACATTATGTTTCTTCTTATTATCTCTAAGCGGGGTAAACCCCGTTAGAGTTCTTCGAACTCTAACGGCATGCTCAGGTGATACCTTTAAGCTAGCATCGGCTAAATAAGTTTTCAACCCGCGATTAAAATTATTATCTTTCTCTAACGGGGTAAAACCGTTTTTCTTATTCTGCACGTTTTCTATCATAACCGTTTAAAATTATTTCTAATGCACCTCTGCTTTTTCTTCAACCTTTGACTGGCTAATAACCTTTTCAGCCTGTTTATGCGGGACTTCTTCATAATGAGAAAAAGTCATCGAGTAAGATCCCCTTCCCTGAGTCATGGAACGCAAATCGGTTGCATACCTGAGCATCTCAGAAAGAGGCACCTGAGCTTTGATCTTTTCATATTTACCAGCCTGTTCCATACCTTGTACACGTCCTCTGCGGGAACTTAAATCTCCGTTAATCGCGCCCAGATATTCCGGGCCTATTACTACTTCCACGTTCATAACCGGCTCAAGTAATACGGGATTTGCATCAAGAATTCCTTCTTTTAAAGCCATGCCTGCGGCTATCTGAAACGCCATGTCCGAGGAATCGACTTCATGATAAGAACCGTCATAAAGGGATACCTGGATATCAACAAGCGGGTATCCGGCAATAATGCCTTCAACCATTTTCTTGCGTACGCCTTTTTCAACAGAAGGTATATATTGCCTGGGCACAGATCCTCCGACAATATTATCCACAAATTCAAAATCCCCGCCTCTGGGCAATGGAGAGATCTCCAGCCAGACATCACCATACTGGCCTCGTCCGCCTGACTGCTTTTTATATTTATGGTGCACTTTAACTGATTTTTTTATGGTTTCCTTGTAAGGAACTTTAGGCGTTCCCACATCAACATCAACATGATAACGGCTTTTCAGACGCTCAATGGCGATCTCAAGATGCATATCACCCATACCGGAAAGGATTAATTCCTTTGTTTGCGGATCGCGCGATACCCTGATCCCCTGATCTTCTGTAGTCATCTTAGCCAGGGCCTGAGAGATCTTTTCCTCATCCTGCCTTGTTTTTGGTTTAAGCGAATAGGAAATTGACGGTTCCATGCTATGGCTTACATTAAACAACACTTTGTTTTTGGCGCCATTCATCGAGTCGCCTGTATGCGTATTCTTCAATTTGGCAACAGCTCCTATATCTCCTGCAGCCACAGCCACAACCGGAAGCTGCTCTTTACCTTGCAGCACATAAAGTTGTCCAAAACGCTCAGAAGCGCCGGTTGTGACATTTAAAAATTCTGTATTAGAACTAAGACTTCCGGAAACCACCCTGAACACACTCAGCTGTCCAACATAAGGATCAGATATAGTTTTGAACACGTATCCGGAGAAGGGCTGATCTGTTTTAGTTATCACTTCCTTTTTCTCTTTGGTTTGGGGATCAACTCCTTCCACCGTTCCTGCAGCAGACGGTGCCGGAAAAAAATTGACGATCTTCTCAATCAATTCCTTTACACCCTTGCCGTCAATCGCATTACCGCAAAAGATTGGGATCACGGTATTGTCTTTAAAGGCGATCTTAAAAACACGGCATATTTCATCCTGTGTTAATTCTTCGCCGTTAAGATACTTTTCAACTATCGAGTCATCAGCCATAGCCACGATCTCGATAAATGCCTCTCGGAATTTTTCCGCTTGCTTCTTTTCATCTTCACTAAGACCTTCCCATCCAGCTTTATTCAAAAGATTCGCCACACCTTTAAAATTCGATTCTTTTCCTATAGGTAAAAACAACGGAGTACATTGATCTCCAAATTCTTTTTTAATGTCAAACACTGTGCCGTAAAAATCAGCGTTTTCTTTATCCATCTTGCTTATAAATATAGCCCTGGGCAGTTTTATCTCATCGAGTATTCCCCAGGCCCTCTGTGTGCCTACTTCAATTCCGTCCGTAGCGCTAATCACGACTATGGCCACATCTGCTGCCGGAACGGAATTACGCAGCTCCATGATAAAATCCGCATATCCGGGAGTATCAATAATATTGATTTTCGTATTGCCTGATATGCAATGCATGATAGAGGCATTAATCGAAATTTTGTGATTTATTTCAATAGGATCGAAATCGCTGATAGAATTGCCATCATCAACGCGTCCAAGCCGGTTTACCTGTCCGCAGTTAAAAAGCATTGAATCAGCTAAAGATGTTTTACCTGCACCAGAATGAGAGACCAATGCAACATTGCGAACAGTACTTTCAGAATAATTTTCCATTCCTGGCAACCTCCTTTTGAGTATAGTGCTTTATTAAGCAACTTAGTTCAAAACAATCTCAATCTAATTTTTTCCCAGTTCAATCATCATGTGCTGCGGATCTACTTTCCATGCGCTTAAGGCGGCAAAAAACGCGACAAAAACAGTCATGATGATCCCATCTCTGCCAATAAGGATAATCGCAAGGCGTGAGTAATTACCGTAGGGCGCAGCGATCTCCTCAAATATCGTAGTGAGCAGTAATCCCAGTAATATAAGCGCAGCAATGAATTTAACAGAAACATCCCGCTCCCATTTTTTATCAATACTGACAACCGATGCCGGTGCTGAACCGCGCATTTTATGTCCTAGAGCTATCTCCAGGCTCATCAAGGGGATAGCGCCTGCGAACAAGGCTATAAAGTACGGCATCAGAAACACGCCGTCGTTTTTATAACAAAGATACGAAAAACGCCATATATTTCCCATCCCCACAGCAGAGCCGATGGCTGCCAGCAAAAACCCGATATGGGATTTAAACTGAAGCCGATGATGCGTAAAAACATCTTTACTCACGTGAATTTATCTCCGTAAGGTTATATTTGTAGAGATTTTTGACCATAAGGATATAGAATTAAATATAGCAAAAAAACACAAAAAGGTCAATTTAAGATTTTAAATCAATAAAAAAAGCAATTGCAGGATAGCTAATGGCTCATATCGCAGGGAAAACTTTTATCAGCTAGAAAATAAAAAAAATCAGTCTCAGAATGTGAATAACTATTTTGGACCTTGAAATACATAACCAGGTCTTAAAAACTGCAAATGCAGTTTATGTCGACAATCCGGATTTTTATACGGAGAAGATTTATGAGTAACCTAGATTTTACGGGGAAATGTTTTTACGGATTTAAGATATATATGCGACAGGATGTCTGGCAGCTATAACTTACCTCGGAGAATGACAGGATGTCAGTCGAGAATGAGTAAAAATATTTTTCAGAAAAATCTTTTTTACTTTCGCCTAACAAAATTTATTGTCTATACAGAGGTCTCCGCATATAAAACGGGAACTCTGAGCTCCAAACCCATGGCCTTTGGTGTCTGGGTATGTGAACTAGTTTTCATCGCCTGGTTTGTAATTATGCACCCGCTCTTTGAAAACATCATCGGGCAGAAAGAAGTTCCTGATTCTGGGGGAATATAGCAAACATTTCACTGATCATCAGGTTATTTTTTTCATTCTTTATATCCGGATTTCCCTTGAACAGGGCAAATGCTTCTTTTCGGGCCGCAAGCAATATCTGCCTGTCGGTCAAGATATTGGCGATTTTAAGCTCAGGCATGCCGTGCTGTTTTGTCCCAAAGAATTCACCCGGTCCGCGAATAAGCAGATCGACCTCGGCTATTTTAAACCCGTCATTAGTATTAATCATTGCCGAGAGCCTTTTAGCGGCATCCTCGCTTTTCGCTTCTGAAAGCAACACACAGTAAGCCTGTTTTCTTCCCCGTCCCACGCGTCCTCTGAGCTGGTGCAGCTGGCTAAGGCCGAAGCGTTCGGCATGTTCGACGAGAATGATCGAGGCGTTCGGCACATCAATACCCACTTCAATAACGGTTGTAGCCACTAGTATATCTATCTCACCTGTCCTGAACAGCCGCATTACGCCTTTCTTTTCCTCGTCCTTCATCCTGCCGTGTATCAATCCCACATTAACATCGGGGAAGATATCATTTTTAAAATGCTCGTACATCTTTGTAGCAGCCTTAAGATCCAGAACTTTGGATTTTTCCACCAAAGGGTAGACAACATAAACCTGATTTTTCTCTTTTATCTTTTTCTTTAAGAACACATAGAAATCATTTCTTTTTTTCTCACTGATCCAGTAAGTCTCCACCGGCGTTCTTCCCGGCGGCAATTCATGAATTGTTGATACATCAAGGTCTCCATAAACTGTAATGGCCAATGTCCGCGGTATCGGTGTTGCGCTCATAACCAGAACATCCGGGGCTTTGCCTTTTTTCTGCAGCTTGACCCTTTGCATTACACCGAATTTATGCTGTTCATCAACTATGATCAGGCCCAATTTTTTCCATTTAACCGTCTCTTGGATCAGAGAATGGGTACCGATTACAATATTCACCTTATTTTCCGTGATCTGCCTGTTTATTTCCTCTTTTTCTCTTTTCTTCATTCCGCTGACAAGCAGCACCACTTTTATCCCCAGAGGTTCAAGCATTTCCGTTATATTATTATAATGCTGGCGGGCAAGAATTTCTGTCGGCGCCATTAGCGCGGCCTGATATTTATCAGCCACACATCCGACAAGTGCCCACATGCTGACAATCGTCTTTCCGCTGCCCACATCCCCCTGTAAAAGCCGGTTCATCGGCTTTACACAGCGCATATCATCTTCAATATCTTTTATTACGTTCTTTTGATCTGAGGTAAGTTCAAAAGGCAGCTTCTTCGCGAATTGATCCAAAAGTTTGCCGCGCATTTTAAATCCTACCCCGGCAACATTTTCCTTCATATCATACTTTCTTATGGCAATAGCCAGCTGCAGCAGGAAAAATTCATTAAAGATCAATCTTTTGCGGGCATTTTCCAATTTCTCGAAATTATCCGGAAAATGCACATTTTGCAGTGCCTGTTTAATAGGACAAAGTTCGTTTTCCTTCAGCATTTGCTGCGGCAGAAATTCAATAACCTCATCCAGATAACTATCCAGAGTGCGTTTAAGCAAAGAACGCAAATAGCGCTGATAGACATCCGCTCCCAGCGGATAAACCGGTACAATGCGTCCTGTATGAATAGTCTCCTTATCATCGCTTTTTAGTATTTCATATTCAGGTGAGTTTATCTGCAGTTTTGAATAGCGGTCAACCTTACCGTGCAGGATCACATCATCGTCAATTTTAAAAACATTTTTCATATACGGCTGATTAAACCATGTCCCGTAGACCACTCCGCTCTCATCGCCGACGGCAAGCTGAAAAATAGTTATTCTTCCCCGCAATCGCCTAAGCCCCATAGTCAATACGCGACCGCGTATAGTTTCCACACTTCCGACACTGATCTTATTGATTTTTTTAAGATTGCTTCTGTCTTCATATCTGTGCGGGAAATAAAAAAGCAGATCGCGCACAGTAAAAATATTGAGATTGTTCAGGGATTTTATTTTCTTAGGACCAACACCTTTTAAAAATTGTGCGGATTGACTGAGGATTTGATTATTTTTATCCATCCACTAATATTCGGACAAATTTCTTTTTCCCGGCCTTAAGAAGATATTCTTTTTCCGGCACGGGAAGTTCAAGGTTAGCATCGGTTAAAGTCTTGCCGTTTAAAACAACTGCTTTTTGCTGAATAAGACGCCTGGCATCAGAATTACTTTTACACGCTCCGGTCAAAGTGAGTATTTTGCATACCCAAAGTTTACCGTCTTGCCATTGTGATCTCTTAATAAAAACACTCTCAAAGTTATCCGTATCGTCCCAGTTCGTGCCGCCGCTGAAGCGGCTATTAAAGGTCTGGCCTGCTTTTTGTGCCTCATCCGCGCTATAATAACATTTGGTTATAAGAAGCGCGAGATCCTCTTTGCATTTTTTAGGATGCAGTTTTCCTAAGGCGATATCGCTCTTATATTTTTTTATCTGTGCAAGCGGTACATCAGTAAGCAGTTCATAATAGCGGTACATCAGCTCATCAGATATAGACATTATTTTCCCATACATCACATCCGCCGGCTCATTAATTCCCACATAATTATCAAGGCTTTTGCTCATTTTCTGCACCCCGTCCAGCCCTTCAAGCAGCGGCATCATGAGCACGCACTGCTGCGGCACATTGCAGTCTTTCTGCATCTGCCTGCCTACCAGCAGATTGAACTTCTGGTCCGTACCGCCAAGCTCCACATCTGCCTTTAATTCCACGCTATCATATCCCTGAAGCAGCGGATACATGAATTCCAGAATACTGATATCCTGACCTTTGGCATAACGCTGTTTAAAATCATCTCTAGCCAGCATCTGGGCAACCGTTAGATGCGCGCTCAGGCGCAGAAATTCATAAGGCGTGAATTTTTCGAACCAGTGGCTATTAAACACAGGATTGATCTCTTTTTTTAGGACTTTGCTGACCTGCAGCTGATAGGTTTTGCTATTAACGCTGACTTCCTCTCGGGTAAGCTGTTTTCTGATCTCGGATTTCCCGGAAGGGTCTCCGATCATGCCTGTAAAATCACCGATTAGGAATTTTATTTCATGGCCGAGGTCCTGAAACTGTTTGAGCTTACGAAGCAATACAGTATGGCCCAAATGAATATCCGGAGCACTGGGATCAAAACCTGCTTTTATAATAAGCGGCTTCCCTGTCTCAAAAGATTTCTGCAGTTTTTTTGTGAGCTCCTGCTCTGATATAAGCTCAACCGCCCCGCGTTTAATTATCTCTAATTGTTCATTAACCGGCTTAAACTTCATTTCACCTTACCTTTTTGCGTATAATAACATAGACTCTTCAGGTTGTCAATCAGGTTTCCGTCGATAGTCAATCGCTCATGGTCGATGGTCAATAGTCGACAGAGGAAAAGATTGAACCTGCGCGGTTCAATCTTTTGATTTTGTTATGTATACTAATTAGGATCGGAACTTAAATAAGGATTATAATCCACATCACCTCCAAATTGCGTAGAACTTAATGCTGGCCCCCACCAGTTATTTTCAGCTTTTACCGTAAGTGCCGTATCATTATCTACGTCTCTATCGCCATTACTATAGACCGAATTATACCCTCCGCAACCCCGGGCACCGTTTCCCATATCCAAAGTCAGAATGCTGCTGCCTAAATCCGACAAATAAACTCCGTCTAAGGCATTTGCGTATATTTTATTTCTTGAAAGAGAACTCGTTAACACACTACTTGTATTGCTTTGCAGATAAATTCCGCTGCCTCCGTTACTGCTAATTGTATTTCCCGAAAAAGTTGTGTTAATGGTACTTGAATCCCCACTCCAATGGTAAATTCCAGTACCACCATTATCATCAATCGTATTTTGAGTGAAGGCAGCAGATATAAGACTTGAATCCTCACTCCATATAACTACCCCATTAGCAATATTACTATCGATCGTATTGCCTGAGATTTGAGCAGATAAATTATATGTACTATCTGTTTCCAGATGAATTCCATCTCCGATATTATTGGTAATAACATTATTCCTTATTTCAGTGCTGGTTATATTTTTCCCGTAAATCCCTTCGTCTCCATTCTGTATTTGTAAGCCCATTATAGTATTGTCATTTCCCAAAGTGAAAACATTACCTGCTCCGCCGCCATCTATTTTCGGATAATCCCCTCCGCCTAAATTAAGATATTGATACCCCTGTCCCCAAACAACAACTCTATTTACAAGCGTAAAATTCCCCGTATAGCCAGTGCTGCTGCCATCACCACTATTTACATATATCCAAACCCCTTCTTCATAAATAGAATTTGAAAAAGCTTCAGATAATGTATTATGCGGGTGATCCAATGAGCCGTCTTCAAGGCTGTCCGCAACGTTAGAGTTATCGACAAAGATCATATCATGTGCTTTTTCTGAACGAGTCTTAGCAGTTGTGATAATATTTATATCTCTTATTACCGGTTCTGTCATACGTTGAGCTAAAGATCTTTTTCCTCTTTGAAATTTTGCTGCCTCCTGCCATCCTTCAAACGGATTTTTGCGTTGCAATAAATTACCAAAGTCAAATGGCAGACTAACAAACCCGCCGACAAAAGTATCACTTCCAAACACATTATCATCTTTAACTTCAGCGCTGAATGTTATCAGCGGCGCAGGGTTTATTTGTATCCTTGCTTTTAATCCTTCTATATTTTCGCTGATCGTTGAATTATACCAGTACCCGCCTCCATAAACCCATGTTTCGATAATACTGCTTAGTATTGGAACGGGAATCCCTATTTCCGCATCATATCCCCGCAATGACTCCTCTTCTTTAAAATATTGGCTGAGACTTCTCTGGGCAAAGTCATAATAATGATCTGCGATTTGCTTATCTGAGGCTGGTAAATAATAATTAGTCCTTAAATCCAGAACTTGTGACAAAAATTCTACTCCTAAACCAATCTGGGTATGGCGGCATCCGTTTTCACTGTAAGCTGTATCATAATAAACATTACAACCAAAAATAATACCTTGTTCAAATAATAAATCTGAGGCCAGATATCGAAAGCCTGCACCAAAATTTTCTTCATCGGTGGAGAAATCAGTCATAGTGATCTTTGGATTAAGGAAGATCAGAAAATCACTTGCTCCATAGAGTATAGAGTCTCTGTTATTATAAACTGGAAAGAAAATATCTGTGTATCCCCATACATTATCCCGGCTGTTTGCCCCCCTTACTCCCATCCTTATTTGGGCCGGATGTTCTGAAGGGCAAAACTGCTGAGCAAAACAGACATTTAGAAAAAAAAGGTTTGTTAAGATACATACTATAAGATACCCAGAGGGAAAAGGGAGAGCGATTTTTTTCTCATTTCGCAAGACTATTTTCCTTCCTTAAGAGCAGCAATAAAGCCTAATGATCTTGCTTGCCGGTAATTTCCACTTTGATCACCATCTTTTTCACATGCTCGCTTTTTTGCCCGGCCTTGATCTGGGGCATGTGTCCGTCCTGGGGGAAAAACACGGCAAAATAGCCGGGTTTTAAGGTAAAAAAATCCACGGCTCCGGTCATCTTCTGTAAATCTTTTTCCAGATCATAAGGTTCTTTTTTACAGTCATCGATATTACAAACTCCGATCTTTTCCGTACCGTTTAACATTATCTGGATATCAATATACGTACGATGCCCCTCGATATAACCAACGCCTATATCTTTTGAGTTATACTCACTCACCAAAGCGATAACCCCGTCGCCGACAGCATACCTGCCCACGGCAATATCCGCGATCCCGCCCTCCAGATAGCTGGACACCTGCTTAAACCACGGATGCACATTTATGTAATCATTAAAATTTTTTAAAGAATCATGAATCATTGGTTGTTTTTTCTACGTCTCTCCCCTTTTTGCCTCTGTGTTAATTATAATATTCTCTAAACAATTTGTCGAGCTAAAAAGGGGAATAAAAAAGAGATTGAACCTATGCAATCCAATCTTGGGTAAAAACTGGTAACATAGTTAACAAAATAAACCGGGAACATAAGTTACAATTTGAACTTACCCCAAAATACACCCAATATATCAATATGTTAAACATGCTGCAGCTTAATCATTCACCTGTCCTCAGTTTGAGAGGGATCACCAAAAACCCCACCCCGGGGGTGGGGTTTTTCTGATTGGAAGTTCATCCTTTTTTGTTTTCGCTTTGCTTTGGTTCAGCATTAGCAGCGATATATGTAAAACAATACTGCGCTTTGCTAAGTTTATTATAAAACCTTTCTTCTTGGATAAATGAGGATGAAATATCTACAATCTTAGAAAATCCTTCCCATATACCAAACCATCCTAAAGGCATCACTATAATACTCATAATATTTATCGCTAAATCATTAAACCACTTATAATAGGCAGCCAGGGTTAAAAAGGTAAGAAAACAAATACCGCACAGCACAAATACAATGCCCCGGATGCGAATACGATTATTTTCTTTTCTTCGCATTAAAGCTCTGTGCAGGAAATGGCGTTTTAATCTCTTAGAGACTGTGCGTTCCGACTTTTTGTCCTCAAGAGATTGCGGAGCGCAAATTATCACAATAAGATCCCCTTTATTTGCTTCCCGATAACGCTGTTTTAGTTCAATAATAAAATCTTCAGAAAGAATCCGTTCGCTCAAAGGCCTGGGATCAAAATCGGAAAAAATATCGTTCCAAGTATCTATAGCAATTGCAATTTCACTTAATTCTTTAATTTTAACCATTGTTTCTTTCCTTTAAACACTGTTTTATCGGTACAGCCCATTCGCCCACATTTAACCCAAAAAATATAGTACATCCTCAAACCATACCTGTCAACAAGCTTTGTAGGCTATGGACGACGGTTAATAGCTAATAGTCGATGGTTAACCTCAAAAACCCCACACCGGGGGTGGGGTTTTTGGTACCCTTGACATCCTAACACGAGGCTGTTACAATTTTGGAAAAGGAGGAGATATAATGAAAAACTCGCAAGCGGAAAAAAACGCTCTTATGCAAATAGCCGGTTTTATGGCCGCAGCAGCACGTACGGCTCCAAAAGTCAGAGGCGTTGATAATATCAAAACACTGATAATCAGCACGGAAAAGGAAAAATCAAAACTTATCAAGGCCATGAATGAAGCGGCCAAAAAGCATAATAAGCCCGGATTTAAAAGAGACGCGGAAAATTTAAGACATGCAGGCGCGATTCTGCTCATCGGCACAAAGACAGGCGCTATAGGCCTGACATACTGCGGTTTTTGCGGCTATAAAGACTGCGCTGCTCTAACAAAAGCCAAAGGCATCTGCGCTTTTAATTCCATTGATCTGGGCATTGCCACGGGCTCAGCGGTAAGTATTGCCAGTGATTTCAGAATAGATAATAGAATAATGTATTCTGCTGGAAAAGCGGCTTTAAACATCGATCTTTTTAAGGATAAAGGGGTGAAGACTGCCCTGGCAATTCCCCTATCAGCGACTGGCAAGAATATCTTTTTCGATAGAAAATAATTGGAAGCAGAATTGCGTATCGCGGATTGTGTATTGCGTAAAAACCCGAAGGAAGATGGACGCAATTCTAAGTAAAAAGTAAAAAGGTAAAAGTAAAAAGTCGCGAAATTAGTTATGAATTGTGAGTTGCGTATTGCGTCAAAAAACAGTAATATTTTTCTTATCCCCTTTTGGAATTTTTAGCATATATTTCTTTGTTTTAGGTGGCTGGACGCAAACACGATGTTGTAGCGCCGTAAGGCAGGACTGCTTTTTCGGAGGCGATCCGCCAAAGGCGGAGAGTCAGTGAGCCTAAACCATTAGAAAATAAGTGTACATTTCTCAGGGGCGGTTTTAAAATGAGACCGTAACTTACAGAATTATTGAGGTAAGTTACATGGTCGAATTTATCCCGTATGCTCTGTATCGGGAGCTTTGATTCCCATGCACCAGAGCAAAGCTCGATACATGGCATGGTTTCTTAATTTAACAAAGGAAATTTTACCCTGCACCGTAAGACTCCGTCTTTCTGGTGCGGGGGAAGGCTGGGGGCTAAGGGGCAGCCTGTCCGCTGCGGCGGAGCACAGCCACTGTTTCAAACATGTGCCAGAAATTTTTTAAATAAACTAACTGATAACAAAAAAAGCGGGTGGTTTTATCCACCCGCTTTATATTTACTCTATGGCTCGTAAACGTTATTTCATGCTCAGGCCTATCTTTCTTTGTTCGTTATCAACCTTGATAACCTTAGCACTGACCTTGTCTCCCACCTTGAAGCTGTCTTCGAGTTTCATTGTCGGTTCCACGTTGATTTCAGTCACATGCACAAGGCCTTCCAGTTCATTATCAATTTCCACAAAAATACCGAAAGTAGTAACTTTTGTTATATGGCCTTCCACCGGCATATCAAGAGTATAACGTTCTGCGATCTTTGGCCATGGATCTTCGCTCAGCTGCTTTAAGCCAAGAGATATCTTATGGTTTACCTCATCAACAATAAGAATCACAACCTCGAGTTTCTGGCCTTTTTTAAGAAAATCAGAAGGATTATTGATCTTCTTTGTCCAGGACATATCAGAGATATGGACCAATCCGTCAATACCCTCTTCCAGCTCAACAAATGCGCCGTAATCAGTCAGGTTTCTAACCCGTCCTTTGACTTTTGAGCCTGAGGCATACTTGCCGCTTATTCCCTGCCATGGATCGTTTTCTGTCTGTTTAATGCCAAGAGCTATCTTCTGATTGTCTATGTCCAGGTTGAGCACTACGGCTTCCACAATATCACCAATAGCCAGAATTTCCGATGGATGAGATATGCGTCTTGTCCAGGAGAACTCAGAAATATGGATTAATCCCTCGACACCTTTTTCCAGCTCTATAAACGCGCCGTAAGGAACGATATTAACAACCTTTCCTTTTATCTTTTCCCCTACAGGATATTTTGCATCAATTCCGGTCCAGGGACTTGCGCTTTTCTGTTTTAACCCGAGCGAAATCTTATTACTTTCTGTATCAATATCAAGAATTTTCACTTCAATTGTATCCCCGATAGCGACCAATTCAGATGGATGAGAAATACGTCCCCAACTCATATCAGTAATGTGCAGAAGTCCGTCAACTCCGCCCAAATCAATAAAAACACCAAAATCCGCGATGTTCTTAACCAGGCCGCTTCTGATCTGCCCCTTGGCGATCTCTTTAAGCAGACGCTCTTTACTTTCTTCTCTTTCTTTCATCAAAAGCTCTCTGCGGGATAATACGATATTCTTTCTGGGCTTATTCACCTTTACGATCATGAATTCATACGTCTTGCCCAGATGCTGATCAATGTTATGCACGCCGCGCAGAGACAGCTGAGAAGCAGGTAAAAAAGCATCCAGTCCTATGTCGACCATAAGCCCGCCTTTGACTTTGCGGTGGACCTTACCCTCGATAGTATCACCTTCTTTATAATTATTGACTATTCTTTCCCAGCCCAGAGTTCTGTCAGCTTTTCGTTTAGAGACAATAACCATACCGTTTTCATCTTCTTTGGTCTCAAGCAAAACATCAATTGGAGCATCGATCTTGATTTCGGAGGGATCATCAAATTCATCGACGGTGAGGATACCTTCAGACTTGTAGCCAATATCAACAAGCACCTCTTTGCCTGTAATACCGACTATTTTACCGCTAATTATTTCACCTTCCTTTAATATTATCGGAGCCTGATTAGAAAACGCCTCAAGTTCCTTTGCAAAAACACTATCCTTATTTTGCCCTAGCTCATCCAAGTTGGAAAATTTTCTTTTTTTTCGTGACATCGCATTAACTACCTCCTTTTCATTATACATATGGCCAATATTTCAACGAATAACAGCCATAGCAGGAAATCAATAACTGCTTTTTTTGATCTCCTTTTTTCCAGACTCAATTTAAGTTCTTTGAGTCTGGGTTTTAGGAACTCAAGCGTCTGTATACACTGTTTCAGACTATTTTGAGTTCAAAATTGATTGTTAAAGTATAACAAATTATTCTATGCTTTACAAGCACTTTTTAGCTTTTGGATTTCAGCAATAATATCCCGGGAAAATTGATAATATTCCTCTTTTAACTTATCCTTGTCTGATCCTGAAGTAAAATATAGAGGTTTACCGAAATGAACGCTTAAAGGCACAAACAACCTGATCTTTTTAGAACCAACAGCCAGAGCTATATCCGTGCCTTTAATCAAAGTGGGTATTACCGGCACTTTGGCCTTTGCCGCAAGCATACTTACTCCGGCCTGTCCCTCATTGATCTGACCGCTGACACTGCGCGTTCCCTCAGGGAAAATTATCAAAGTACCTTCATCTTTTAGCTTATTTATGGCAAAACGTATTGACTTGAGATCCGCGCTTCCGCGCTCAAGCGGAAAAGAATTCAATGCGGTTATCAGCTTTGAAAAAATCGGGTTTTTAAATAATTCCTGCTTGGCCATGAAGCTTAAGATTCGGGGACTGGCAATGCTGAGCACAATAGGGTCAAGATAACTCAAATGATTTGAAGCAATGATACAGCCGCCGTTTTTGGGAAGATATTCTTTACCGCTGGATTTAAAGAAAAACAGCATTTTAAATGTTACAAAAAGCAGAAAACGGCAGAATATATAGAAATTATTTCTTTTTTTCATCTTTTATATACGTAAACAGGCAATTTACAACCTCCGGAATGTTCATGTTTGAAGTATCGATATAAACCGCGTCTTCCGCTTTTTTAAGCGGCCCGCATTTGCGCGCTTTATCTTTTGCGTCTCTGTCTTTAATCTGTTTGACTATATCTTCGATATCTATCTCAATGCCTTTTTGCTCAAGTTCAAGCTTGCGTCTGCGTGCGCGAATTATTGCCTTGGCGTCAAGATAAAACTTTCTTTGCGCCTTGGGAAAAACCACCGTTCCGATATCTCTGCCTTCCATCACAATATTGTCGATATGGGCATACTCTCTTTGAAATTTCACCATCAAGTTACGTATGGGGGATATGCTCGCCACATGAAACACAGAATTAGTCACTTCAGGCTTTCTGATAGGCGCGGTCACATCCTCACCGTCAAGCAGGACAATGGTATTGTGATCTTTGCTTTTTTTTAGTTTTATATCGGTATCAAATGCGATCTTAATAAGTTTTTCCGTGTCCTTAAAGTCAGCATTAAGACGAAGCACTTTTAATGTCAGTGCCCTGTACATAGCACCTGTATCTACATAAAGAACGCCCAATTTTTCAGCCAGCAGTTTTGCGATCGTACTTTTGCCCGCGCCCGCAGGCCCATCTATAGCAATAATCATGCTCATCCCGTTTACTCCGTTAGAGGAAGCCACTGATTTTAATCGGCAGTTATTACCTATTAAAATTGACGATAGTTTAAAGCCACCGTCCGCGTAAACCGTCAGAGAACAGAGTTCTCTAAAGAGGTTTACTTAAAATGGTTCTTTCGTGTTTAATCTCGAATTAATAAAAGATGATGGTGAATTTTTAAGCGCTTCCACAAATTCAGGCAGATATTCTTATTCTATCCCCTGCCTCTTTTCTCTCGCCTGCTGCAGTTGTCCGGTAAGCTGTTTCCCCTGCTTCAATACTATAGATTTTTTCAGTTTTTTTAACACAGCTTCAAACTTTTCTATTTGTTTCAGTATTGCTTTTCGATTACTCAGGATAATATCGTGCCAGATCTCAGGGCTTCCGCCAGCGATCCTAGTAGTATCCTTAAATCCCGTGGCTGCAAACTTAAGGTAATTAGCCGGAACACTATTTACAAGCGCCGCACTAATCAGATGCGGTAGATGGCTGATAGAGGCAACGATATTATCATGCACATAGGGATCGATCTCAACACATTTTGCCCCAAGCCTTTTCCAGAGTTCCTTAATTTTTAACAACGCTGTTTTTTCCGTAGTTATAGTCTTTGTTATAAAACACAGCGAACCTTTGAAAAGATCTCCCCTGGCAAACTCTGCACCTGTCTTTTCAGATCCGGCCATAGGATGCGCGCCGATAAAATACACGTTTCTCGGCAGCGTCTTTTGTGCCTGAAGAACAATCTCCATTTTGGTGCTTCCTACATCAAAAACAATACAGCCTGGTTTAAGGCTGTCTTTTATTTCACGCATTATTTTTTTTAAAGCTTCTACCGGAGTGGCAATCAGAACAAGGTCCGCATCAATAACCGCTTTTTTCAGATCTGTCTCGGCCTTGTCAATGGCGCTTTTTTTTAACGCTTTGCTCAAGGTACTTTTATGCCTGGCAACCCCGACCACAGATGCGGCTATCCCGCTTTTACGCAAAAAAATACCGATAGAACCTCCGATAAGCCCCGGACCTACAATAACCGTTTTTTTAAATTTAAGTCTCATATCTCAGCTCTTTCTTCCCACAGCATGAGCCACAGCCCTGACTTCTTTTACCAAAGTCGCAAAATTTTCCGTATTCAAAGATTGAGTACCATCAGACATCGCTTCCTCAGGGTGTACATGCACCTCTACTATTAGACCGTCCGCGCCCGCGGCAATAGCCGCTTTGCTCACCGGCGTGACCAGGCTCCATTTTCCGGTAGCATGAGAAGGGTCCACAATAATCGGCAGGTGTGAAAGGATCTTGACCGCCGGAACAGCGTTAATATCCAGGGTATTGCGTGTATATGTCTCAAATGTGCGTATTCCGCGTTCGCATAAGATAACATTAAAATTACCCTCGCTCAAGATATATTCTGCACTCATAAGAAATTCTATTATTGTCGCCATCATGCCTCTTTTTAACACAACCGGCCTTTTGCACTTGCCGATCTCTTTAAGCAGGTTAAAATTCTGCATATTTCTGGCTCCAACCTGCATAATATCAACATAATCAGCCATTAATTCCACATCGCGGGGATCTATAACCTCGCTAATGCTTAAGAGTCCAACCTCGTCACAGACCTGCTTCATTATTTTAAGTCCCTCGACACCAAGTCCTTGGAAAGAATAGGGTGAAGTCCTTGGCTTAAAGGCGCCTCCCCGCAAAACCGTTGCACCTGCCTTTTTAACATTCTTGGCAATTTCCCGCAAAGTCTCCAGGTTCTCTATGGCACAGGGCCCGCCCATTATCACAATCGTCTCCCCGCCGATAGTAACATCTTTAATCTTTATACGACTATTTTCAGGCTTGAATTCCCTGGAAACAAGCTTAAACGGAGAAAGCACAGGTATAACCTGTTCGACACCGGGAAACGCCTCCAGCGGCTGCAGTCTTATTTTATCTTCCTCTCCGATAACCCCGATTATTGAACGTTCTACCCCATCAGAGACCATAGTTTTAAGGCCAAGAGAATGAACCTTATCAATAATCCTTTGCTTTTCTTCCTTTGTGGTATTTGCTTTAAGAACAATTATCACTATTTTATCCCCCGATTAGATTTAAATAAATTTTTTAAGAAATTTTACAAATAATCTGTTTTCTTTATTTGTGCCGATGGTTACCCGTATGAAATTTTTCAAACCCCACGCAGACATTTCCCTGACGATAATTCCCTTGCGCATCAAATTATCATATACCTGAAGGCTCTTTTTCCCGGCATTGAACAAAATAAAATTAGTAACACTTGGAACATAAAATAATTTTATCTTTTGTAATTCTTCACATATAAACTTTTTACCTTCTTTTATAAGTCTTCGCGATCTCATCACATGATTTCTATCATTGAGCGCGGCTGTAGCCGCGATCTGGGCAAGCATATTCACATTAAACGGCTCACGTACCTGATTTAGATATCCGATTATTTCTTTACTTGCCGCGGCCCAGCCGATACGCAATCCGCCAAGTCCATATGCCTTGGAAAAACTGCGGCTGACAATCACATTACCTCCACCCAGATAACGCATGGAATTGGGATAATCTCGAGCATTCATATATTCAAAATAAGCCTCATCAAAAAATATGATCATATCTTTTGGCAGACCCTTCAAAAATTTTTCTACCTCCCTGCGATTAACATAACTTCCGGTCGGGTTATCCGGATTGGCAATGAAGATCATTTTTGTTCTTTTGTTTATTTTTTTCTTCATCGCCTCCAGGTCATAATGATACGCCTTTAAAGGCACGCTGACTATTTTTGCCCCGATAATTGCAGCGGCGATCTTATAGACCAGGAACGTCGGCTCAGCGATTATTACCTCATCTCCTTCATTGATAAAGGTACGCAGCGCAAGAACTATGATTTCATCCGAACCATTGCCGATTATCAAATTTTCCTGGGGCAGCTTAAACTTTTTTGCCAATGCCTTTTTTAGATAAAAGCAATTGCCGTCCGGATAGCGGTGAATATTTAAAATACCTTTTTTAATAGCCGCTACCGCTCTAGGCGATGGTCCTAACGCGTTTTCATTTGAAGCCATCTTATATACACGGGTTAAGCCGAATTCGCGTTTAACCTCTTCAATAGGCTTGCCGGGCTTGTAAGGTTTAACCGTCAATATTGATTTTTTAACTAACTTTTTAATGCTCATGCTTAGTCTCCGGGATTATTTGATATTTTAAACGCTTTGCGGATAGGAACCCACGATTTTAAGAAAATGGCATTTCTTTTCCAGGTTTGTCAATGCCTTTTTCAATCGCGGTTCTTTAATATGCCCCTGCATATCAACGAAGAAATAATAGTCCCAGGCTTTTTTCTTAGACGGCCGGGATTCTATTTTTGTCAGGTTTATTTTTGCGTTCTTAAAAGCTAGAAGCATATCATGCAACGCACCTACCCGGTCCTTGATGGAAAAAAGCACTGATGTTTTGTCCCGGCCGGTATAGCCTGTCTCTTTCTCCCCAATCACAAGAAACCGCGTTACGTTGTGCGGACTGTCCTCAATAGATTTTGCCTTTATATTTACTTTATAGATCTGCGCTGCCAAAGAGCTGGCAATAGCCGCTGAATTTTTTTCACAAGCCGCGATTTCAGCAGCCTTGGTAGTACTTGAAGTCTCCATCAGGTGCCGGCCCGGCAAATTACTTTCCAGCCATAAACGGCACTGGCCGAAAACCTGTGATTTGCTGTAAACTTTTTTGATATCCTTGATATCGCAGTTAGCCAGCAGATTATGCGTAACATCAAGGCTTATCTCAGAGCATATCTTAAGATCTGAATCAACGAACATATCAAGCGTATGGCTTATAGCCCCTTCTATGGAGTTTTCAACAGGCACAACACCAAAATCGCAGTTGCCTCGCTCGACCTCAGTAAAAACATCTGTTATAGTCTGCATGCTTATATACTCAACCTGTGCCCCGAATTTCTTCCGGCTGGCAAGATGAGTAAACGTAGCCTCAGGCCCCAGATATGCCACTTTCATCGGCCTTTGCAGCATAATCGTTCCGGACATTATCTCACGGTAAACTGCTGTTAAAACCTTATTGTCCAGAGGGCCCTTGTTTATTTTTTTTAATTTATTATATATTTCCTGTTCACGCTCAGGGCTATAAACACTTTTATTAAGCTTGTCCTTTATCTTACCGATCTTAATCGCCAGTTCAGTGCGTTTATTTAAAGTGCTGACAAGTTTTTCATCCAGTGCATTAATTGCTTCTCGCAGCTTCTTTATGTTCACTTTTCCCATCGTCTTCTTCTCCGTTTTCAAATACCTCTTCATTTTCATCAGATACTAAAGCATCGCCGGTGTCCTGAGCGATAGCATTTTCATTATTAATGGAATTTTCCGTATCTTGATCAACAGCAATACCGGCCGTACTTTCTTCCAGAACCAATGGCTGCTCATCCTGCACATATTCCATATTTTGAGCCTTAAATTCTTCCAAGCTCGGCAGACCCTGCAATGATTTAAGGCCGAAATAGTGCAGGAATGTATCCGTAGTCCCATAAAGCAACGGCTTGCCGGGGACCTCTTTGCGTCCTTTTATTTTTACTAGATCTCGGTCCTCTAGGTTTTTTACAACTCCATCCACATTGACCCCGCGAATAAATTCGATCTCAGAGCGGGTTATCGGCTGTTTATAAGCGATTATCGCAAGTGTTTCCAAGGCCGGTGCCGAAAGTCTAAAAACCCGGCGTGTCTTATAAAGTTTTTTGAGATAATCGGCGCAATCAGGGTTTGAGGAGAATTGATAGCCTCCGGCAACTTCACGGATATGTATTCCCCGCTCATGAAGGTTATAATGCTCCTGCAATTGGTTCATCGCGTCCTTCACCTCGGACAATTCAGTCTCTGAACATATTTCTAAAATTTGCTTAAAGTTGAGCGGCTTCTCGCTGACAAACATCAACGCCTCAATTATTTTCTTTAGATTGAATTCGTCCATACTTAACTCCTGGTATAATCCTCATACATAATCTGGATTATACCTGATTACAACGGTTATTAATAGATTATACCCTTGCGGGGCACCCAACTCCGGAAATCTTCCCCTGTGGAATGCGCAGCATTCCCAGGACTAAGTACCCGAAATTCCAAAAAAATTTCAGGGTGCAGATTTCTCGGGGCAAAGATTAATTTATATTAGTATATCGCTGTGATCAAGTTTTTAATCTCTGAGATCAAGACATCCCTATGCTCACTCGTTACAGGATGTCTATATTGTACTAACATGCATTGGAGGCAAAATTCTTTCTTCGTTGAGAAAAACAAAAATTTCTCCGAACAGTCCCTTTTGAGCCGCCACGATTTCCTGCTGTCTGATCAGCTCCAAAATAGCCAAAAAAGTGACCACTACCTCCACCTTATTCTTTGCATTTTCAAACATTTCGCTGAGTGAGAGTTTTCTCTTTTTGACCAAAACATGAAGCAGGTCGTGTATCTTACCATCAACTGTAAACTCATCTTCAATGATCTCTTTGAAAATATCGCGGGGCACATCTTTCAAGGCTTTAGAAAAAGCTCCGATCAGATCAAAAAGGCTTGTTTCAAAGAAAATCTCCTCTTCCGGCTCAACATCCGCTGCAGGATTAATGCGCTTGAATATTTTACGCTGTACGGTTTCACATTCCTCTAAATAGCTTGCCGCCTCCTTGAATTTCTTATACTCAAGAAGTTTTTTTACAAGTTCCGCCCTAGGATCTTCTTCTTCAACTTCAGGCTCGGTTTCATCAGGAGGCAGCAGCATTTTTGATTTTATATGCATCAAGGTCGCTGCCATAACCAGAAATTCCCCGGCAATACCAAGATCCAGCAAACGCATAAATTCCAGGTATTCCAAATACTGCTCAGTAATCTTAGCAATAGGAATATCATAGATATTAAGATGGCTTTTCCTTATAAGGTAAAGCAATAAGTCAAGCGGCCCTTCGAAAATTTCTAAATTAACTTTATATTTCATAACCCAATCGTATGTCGCACTTCATCCATTGTAGCCCTAGCAACACTATGCGCTTTCACTCTGCCTTTTTCCAGGATTCTGATAACAGTATTTTTATCACCCATCAGCTCTTTTCTTTTTTCCCGAATAGGTTTAAGGTACTCATTAAGCACAGAGGAAAATTGTTTTTTACAATCAGTGCATCCCCTTTTTGTCCTTTGGCATTCATTTTCAACAACCGTGCATATGCTTTCATCCGCAAATACCCTGTAATAACTGTATACATTACATACCTCGGGTCTGCCCGGATCGGTTAGTTTAATCCGCTTTGGATCCGTAAACATACTCATCACTTTTTTACTTATTTCCTCAGCCGTATCACTCAAGCCGATATAATTATCATAACTTTTTGACATCTTTCTTCCGTCAAGTCCCGTTAAGCGGGATGTTTTAGTCAGCTTTGCCTGTGGATGGGGAAATATATTTTTTTTGTACAGATGATTAAATTTTTGGGCTATTTCCCGGGTAAGTTCAAGATGCGGAAGCTGGTCTTCTCCCACAGGGACCACCTCTGACTTATAAAGCAGTATATCCGCTGCCTGCAATACCGGATATCCCAGAAAAGCATAGTTGTTCAGCTGTCTTGTCTTCAGCTCCCTAAGCTGCTCCTTGTAGGTTGGACAGCGTTCCAGCCAGCCAAGAGGGGTTACGCATGACAGAACCATATAAAGCTCAAGATGTTCGGGTATTTGAGATTGAATAAATATGGTTGCTTTATCAGGATCGATACCGCAGCTGATCCAATCTATTACATTATCCAATGAAAATTCTTTTAATCTGGACGGATCTTTGTACTCACTCATCAAGGCATGCCAGTCAGCCACCATGAAGAAACATTCGTAATCACTCTGCAGCAAACTCCAGTTTTTTAAGGCACCGACTAAATGGCCCAGATGAAGTTTGCCTGTAGGGCGCATGCCGCTTAAAATTTTCTTTTTCATTTTTTATAATTTTCGTGCAATTTTTTCGAGTCGATAACACTCAATAATATCATCGCTTTGCATGGAATCAAACTTATCAAGCCCGATACCACATTCAAGCCCTTCGCCCACTTCTTTCACATCATCCTTGTATCTCTTCAATGATTCCAGTTTGCCCTCGTATAGGCATTCCTCATTACGAAAAAGGCGGGCAATTTCCGCATTACGCACAAATTTTCCCTTTACAACCATACAGCCGCATATTTTACCCAGCTTTGAGATCTTGAAAACCTGCAGAATTTTAGCCCTTCCGAGAAACGTTTCTTTGATCGTAGGCTCAAGCAGTCCTTCCATGCTTAAACGCACGTCGTTTATCGCCTCATAAATAATACGGTAAAGCCTGATATCAACAGCCTTTTTTCCCGCGACTTCCTTGGCTTTAGCATCGATTCCCACATGAAAACCTATAATTACAGCCTCACTTGCGATAGCCAGCATTACATCCGACTCGCTGATCGTTCCTACCTGAGAATGGATAATGGCAACACCGATATCCTTTGTCCCTAATTGCTGCAAAGAACTGCCTAAGGCCTCAAGCGATCCCTGTACATCGGATTTAATGATAATCTTAAGCTCCTTGATCTTTCCCTCTTGTGCCCGGTTAAAAAGATCCTCCAAACTGACCCGCTGCGCAGGCATAAGCTTTTCCTGACGCAGGTTTTCATTCTTAGCAACGGAAAGTTCCCTGGCTTTTTTTTCATCCTCAACAACATAGAATTTATCACCAGCCATAGGCACATGAGATATCCCAGATATTTCAACAGGAACAGAAGGTCCGGCACTTTCCATCCTTTCGCCCAGATCATTGGTCATTGATTTTATCTTGCCGTGAGTCAAGCCGCAGACAAAAACATCTCCCGGATGCAATGTTCCGCTCTGCACAAGCATTGTTGCCGTGGGACCACTGCCTCTTGAAAGTTTGCTTTCAATAATAACACCTTTTGCTACCCGGTCCGGGTTCGCTTTGAGTTCAAGCATTTCTGCTTCAAGCAATATCATCTCAAGCAGTTTTTTAATCCCTGTTTCTTTTTTTGCCGAAACTTCAACTGTAATAGTACTGCCGCCCCAGTCTTCACTGGTCAGGCCGATATCAGCAAGCTGTCTTTTTACTTTATCAACATCAGCTCCCGGCAAATCTACTTTATTTATGGCAACAACCATAGGCACACCCGCTGCCTTGGCATGATTAATCGCCTCATACGTCTGGGGCATTAACCCGTCATCCGCAGCCACAACAACAATAACAATATCCGTAATTGTCGCTCCTCTTGAGCGCATAGCCGTAAAAGCCTCGTGCCCCGGAGTATCCAAAAATGTTATTTTACCCTTAGGAAGGTTCACCTCATAGGCGCCTATATGCTGCGTTATTCCGCCCGCTTCTTTAGAGGTTAGATTTGATTTGCGCAAAACATCGAGTAATGATGTTTTCCCATGATCAACATGTCCCATCAGTGTGACTACCGGAGATCTAAACTTGAGCCCCTGTCCGTTATCGGATTGCTTGTGTTTGATCAGCAGGGTCTCTTCTTCAGTTAGTGCTTTTTCCAGGGAAAAACCGAATTCCCGAGCTATTTGTCTGGTAGTTTCCTCATCAAGATTTTGATTAACCGAGGCCATGATTTTCATTGTCATTAATTTTTTAATCACATCTGGAGAACTCTTATTAATTTTAGAAGCAAAGTCTTTCACACTTATGGGGACTTTAACCTGTAATGGTTTTAATTCCGGGGCTGCTTTTTCTTCCCCCTTCTTTTTTATTTTTTGTTTTTTCTTTTCCGGTTCTTTTTTAGCCAGGAGTTCATGACACACAATTTCTGCAGTTTCATCGTCAATAGCACTCATATGCCCCTTGACATCAACATGCATTTCATTGAGCTTTTTGACCAGCTCTTTACTGGAGTATCCCAGTTCTTTTGCTAATTCATGAACTCTTTTACTCATATAACCCCTTATTTTTGGGTCATTCTTAATTAGGTTGAATAGTTTTATATAACTTAATGATTTGCAAGTTATTATAACAAATTAAAAATGCCCCCTGTAATCGGACTTTTAATCGGTATAATCAGGTTGTTTCGTTCAATTTAAACAAGAAAGAACCCTATTTTTCAATATTTTTTATTTCTTCAAGTATATGCGCAGCACGTTTTTTTCCAACACCCTTAACAGCAGTCAAATCACTTACCTGCGCTTTAGACAGAACCGCAATATCATCAAACCCCGCATCAATAAGCGCCTCCAGTGTTTTTTTACCTATGCCGGAGATACTGCCAAGAACTGACTGTTTTGCCGCAGTTTTTTCCTTTTCATTTCCCTCTTTGACCTGTGAAGCACTCATAATGTTTATGGACCATCCGATAAGCTTTGAAGCCAGCCGCACATTTTGCCCCTTTTTACCTATTGCCAGAGAAAGCTGATCATCATCGACCTCAACATTCATTTTTTTTTCTTCTAATTTCAAGTCTATTTTCGTTACTTTGGCAGGGCTTATCGCCGCTTTCACGTATTCCTTTATTTCTTCATGCCAGCGGACTATGTCAACTTTCTCACCGTGCAGTTCCATTACAATATTTTTAATTCTTGAACCTCTCACACCGACACAAGCCCCTACGCAGTCAATTTTTTCATCCTTGGAACTTACCGCAACCTTTGTACGTTCTCCTGCCATACGGGAAATCGATTTTATATCAACAATGCCCTCATAAATTTCCGGCACCTCAAGTTCAAACAAACGCTTTACAAATCCGGCATTGGTCCTGGAAAGAATGATCTGAGGGCCTTTGTTTGTCTTTTTAACAGCTAAGATCAAAGCCCGGACCCTTTGTCCCTGTTTAAACTCTTCATTAGGCAATATCTCCTTATAAGACAAAACCCCTTCCGTTTTTCCAAGATCCACAATAATATTACCCCTTTCAAAGCGATGCACAATACCGTTTGTAATGTCTCCTATTTTCGCCTGAAAATCATTATAAACTACTTCTCTTTCAGCCTCTCTGATCTTCTGGGTAATGATCTGCCTGGCCGTTTGAGCCGCAATTCGTCCAAAATCACCTTCATTGATCTTTGCATTATCTCGCATTACAATAATTTTCCCGGTTTTTTCGTCGATACTAACACTAAGCTCCTTATCTTCTCCAAAACGTTTGCGAGCAGCAGAAAGCAAAGCTAATTCAATCGCAGAAATAATAATGGACTTATCAATACCTTTCTCCCGTTCAATATAATCTAATACCAATAGTAACTCGTTACTCATCTTTTCCACCCAATTTCCAATTTAGCTTTTTCAATATTATTTAAATTTATTGTTAATTCCTGGTTACTGTCTAATAAAATCTTTATCTCTTCATCTGCGGCAGAGCATAATTTACCGCAAAACTCACTGCCATTTTCTATTGATTGTCTCGTAGTAACATTAATCCTTCTGCCTACACATCTTATAAAATCATCAATTTTAACGAATTTTCTGTCTAACCCAGGTGAAGAAACCTCGATTGTAAAATCATCGTCCAATATCTGCTGTGCCTCTATATATTCACTGAGTGATCTATTAACTTTTGCGCAATCACCGAGCAAAACACCGCCATTTTTATCCACCAGTATTCTTATCTGAAGTGTGCCGCCATGCTTAAATATATTCGTGTCAATAACCAATAATCCCTGTCTGTTTGCAATTTGCTTAATAATTTCTTTAAGCTTTCCTTGAACATCCACCTGTTTTCTCCACAAAAAAAGCGGGAAGCAATTCCCACTTTACATTTTTGTTTCCCCTAGCAGTTGTGTTTATTATACCCTTAAATCATATATTGTCAAGTCCTTCCATTATTTAATTTTGCCTATATCCAATACGCCTTTTAATTGGTCTGCATCATGTTTAAGGAGTCGCGGAATTTTTTTGCTTCAATTTCCAGATTATCCCGTTTTTCAGGATCATCTTCGGCTTTTGGTCCAAGCAGAGTTTTAGAACTTTTTTTAGTGTTCACTCCGGGGTCTTCCTTAATTCCAGTTTTTTCTAATTCCATTTTACGCATCGATACTTCCTGCTCGGCAATCTCTTTAGCCTTTAACCGATCCTTTGCCGTTCCCATAAAGTCCTTTAGTTTTTGCATCTCAGTTTTTTCGTCAATAACAATCTTTTCGCTATTGCCGAGTTTTTCATAAAGTTCCAAATCCCTGTCTGTGAGCATAGACTGCACAATTATATGCGGAGTGACAAATAGGACAAGTTCTGTTTCTTCCTTTTTCTTAACCTTACTTTTAAAAAGCATTCCTACGAAAGGAATATCTCCCAAAATCGGCATTTTGTTAAAGCTATAGGTGTCATTGGACTGGCGCAATCCGCCGATAACAATAGTCTGTCCGTCTCTAACCAGCAGGTTTGTTTCCGCTTTTCTTGAATCTATGATCGGACGTCCGCCGAACTCCCCGATACTAAAACTTTGCTCAGGTTTTACATTCATAGAAATAAATTTACCGCTTGTTACATGCGGAGTTACAGAAAGTTTTACGCCCGCCTCTTCAAATTTTATATTAACAGTCGTGCCTCCCCCTGTATCAACAGATTCTGAATAAGGGATCTTCGAAATTATTTCGATCTTTGCTTCCTGGTTATCAAGCGTTAAGACTTTGGGGCTTGCCAGGATAGACGCCTTATTTTGAGTGATCAGAATATCAATAAAACCGCTGATATCAAAATTGTCAGTGACCGCATTGAAAGAAATGCTATTTTTCTGTGAAGCAGGCATATTGGTTGTCAGAATATTTGAATTATTACGGGATTTAAGATTTGTAAGCTGGCTTATTATACTTCCCCATTCTTCATTATCCGTAATCTTAACATCAACCATCATGGCTTCTATCAAAACCTGAGGCGTTCGGGTATCAAGTTCCATCGCCGCGATCTCAACTTTTTGCACGGTTTCAGGAACATCCGTAATGATCAGGGAATTTGTGCGGGCGTCAACTTCAATAGTTCCGCGTTTACTCAATATTTTACCCAAGGATTCTTTAAGATCGATGACCTTGGCAAAATTAAGCGGTATAATCCTTGTTTCAAGCGGCAGTTTACTCTCTTCATCCAATGCCCTGGCCAGACTCATTACCCGGATAAGATTATCTTCCCGTTTATAAGTATAATTATAGGTTTTTAATATTACGTCAAGGGCCTGTTCCCAGGGAACATCTTTAAGCTGCACATTAACCTTGGAATCGACATCATCACCCGCGATAATATTCACCCCGCCTTTAAAAGCAAGTATATTCAGTACTTCTCTTAAGTCAGTTTCTTTAAGCGTTATGGAAAGCAATTTTTGCCCGTAACTATTCTTGGCCACAGCCTCGGTAATTTCCTCATCCAAGCTATTTTCTATTTCGCTTTCAATCGCAAAACTCACCTGGGAAACCGGCATTATGATGCTGAGAAAGAGACTCGGATAGATAAACAACATCAGAAATATTCTCTTCCTTGAGAACTCGTTTATTGCTTTCATTGAACCCCTCCTTGATCGTTCATTTTCTTCTTTTTTATCAATATAATTTCATGTGTCAGGTCAAGATATCCTAAAATTATACCGTTAACGTTTATTTTTTTGATTGTCAGGTTCTCTACGACGTCGCCCTCTTTTCGCATTTTATTATTTATCACTACGAAAGGCATCGTTTCATCCCACAGGATCCCGCTTACATTTATTTTACTGACATATTGCATCATATCTTCTTTTGTGCTTGGACCCGTTTCCTGCACCAGCCCTTTAGCGCTAAGCAAAGGCAGAAAAGGATCATTGCGGCCATCTCGCGTGTAAATGAATTTATCCTTATGCTCAATAAATTCTTCGGCCTGCGAATCAAACACCAGCAGCATAGTGCAAAACACGCTGATTATTAAAACCAGTATTGCATTAATTGTAATTCTTCCTGCAAATCGTCGCATTTTTAATTGTCCTCTAAAGCAAAAGCAGTGACCGTAAGACTGATATCATGCTTTCTAGTATTGCTGACATCACCATTTATTTTTACATTATCCACCCGCATGAACTGGGGGAAATTTTCCACTCCGTTGACAAATAAGGCAAACTCGTGATAGCCTGCTTTTAATATTAGCTCTATCGGGATCTTTATATAGTTTTTTTGACCCGACTGTCCGACATGTACTCTTTTAATCTCCTGCGGTTCGATAGAAATAAATGTTACTTCAGATTTTTCTCCAATCTTTACCAGTTCATCCAGGACTTGCGGAATATCTGTCTTCTTCGGCAGTCTTTCTTCATAAAAAAATATCATTTTTGAAATATTCTTAACTTCAGCAGCTAACTTTTCCTTATCCGCTGCTAAATTACTTGCCTTTCTCAATTGCGCCTTTATGTTTTCTTCCTCTTTAGTGTAATCCATGATCTTTTTCAGCATCGGCTGAAAAATGAACATAAAACAGAGCAACACTATTATCCCGATTATGATACTTCCGGAAATAAATATTTGATCTTTTTGACTTAGTTTTTTCTTCATGAGATTACCTATTTAAAGTACATTCAATCCTGAAATTCATTATCGGCGTGCTGCCGACTGTATCACGAAAAGAACGTTTTAGCTCTATCTTAATAAAATCCTCTTTAAATCCCTGGTCATTGTTCAAATTGCTGATAAACTGATTAACCTCACCCAGCAGGTTTTTGCTCGATTCTGAATAAACAACACCATTTATAATCAAAACCAGCTGAGGCCTTTCAGGCACAGCTTCTGCCGCGCCGGAGGTTTCCACGGCCGTACCGATCTGAGCAGTACTTTCACGAGGTGCACTTGATGGGCTTAATTCCTTAATTAATATTTCCTTAAGCCACATCTCATTGGATACACTTTTACTTATTTGAAAAAGTTTTTTACTCCAGAGCAATCTATGCGAAAGCAAAGTCTTCGCAATATTCACATGCTCGCCTAAAATCAATCTTCCCTGCTTCAGGTTTTCTATATCTTTGAGGACCTCGTTTAATTTTTGATTCTCAAACAGTAACGCCTGCTTGCGGTTTTCCTTCACCTTGATCTGGCTCAAAAGAATTACCCATAAGCCGGCAAGAAAGCATGCTACAACTACAAATGTATATACAAGTGCCTTATGCTGTCCAAGAAAACTCACAAACTTGTTCCTTTGCTCCGCTTTTCTGGAAGTCGTAAGATCAATATCAAAAGCCCTTCTGCAGGCCAAACCGCTGCACAAAGCAAGCATCGGGGCCTTTTCCTTTAGATGCTTTCCTTCAAACAGTTTTGCATTATAACTCACATTTGCTAGCGGATTCCAAACAGTTACTTTTAAGCCCAAGATATTCTGCAGATACTTATCCAGGTTTTTATACATCGCCAGTTTTCCGCTTAAATATATTTCTTCTACAGTATCGCGTCCCTGACTTTCGTAAAACTCTATTGTTCTGCGCACCTGATTGGAAAGCGCATTCATAATAAACAAACTAAGCTCATAGACATCGTCCGTGCCCATTAATCCTTTTAGCGCAGTGACATTATCAAAATCAAACTCTACGCCTTCCGGCAAAACATCCACAAGATTGCTCCAAGCCACAAAAGCATCTTTAGTAAGTCCAACGATCTTTCCTTTTATAATATCAATATTCGTAACTTCAAGCCCGATATTGATAATCGCTATTGTTTTTTCAGGCGGAACATCAGGACCGTTAACATAGAAGCAGTTCAGCAAGCTGAAGGTATCCACTTCCACGAATCCGCACTTATAACCTGCAGACTCTATCAGGCTGGAATAGTTTTCAATAAGATCTTTTTTAGCCGCGACAAGGATAACCCTTGTTTTTGTCTCAGCTATAGACTTATCCAAAACAGAATAATAATCAAAAACAATTTCCTCAGTCTTATAATGAACCTGGCGCTCAACTTCAAACTTCAAGGCCTTCCTGATCTCATCATCAGTCATCTGCGGCCAGTGTATATCACGCACCATAACAGATTCTCCGGATACAGAGATATTAATTTTGTCATTTTTATTTAAGCCCAATTTGCCGAGAACATCTTTCATGGCATTGACGATACCCTGGCGGCCTTCGCGGAAGTTCACACTCACCATGTCAAAACCAATAAGCTTATTTTCTTTATGGGTTGAAACAATATGCATTGCTTTTACCAATCCATCACCAATTTCAAGCCCTATAGAGTTTTTTTGTTTTTGAAACATTTTCCACCTATTTATTGTGCGTCATACCGCACGCAATTTCTTCCCTCATTTTTAGCTTTATACAGCAATCTGTCCGCACGGATTATAAGTTTTTCCATATCGGTTTCTTTATCTTCGGGGTATTTGCGTACAGTTACACCGACACTTATCGTAATCTTCAGATGTTTTTGACCCAGGATGACAAAATCCGCTTTTTCTACAGAAGCTCTCAGCCGTTCTGCTATAGAGAACCCATCCTGCTCGTTTTCCGCGATACCTGGTAAAACAACTACAAACTCTTCCCCGCCGTATCTAGCGCAAAGGTCGGTCAAGCGTACGCAATTGCTGACGATCTGAGCGATTTTTTTTAAAACCATATCACCTTCCTGGTGACCATAAGTATCGTTGATATCTTTAAAATGGTCAATATCGATCATCAGTATACTCATGGGCAGTAACTGCCGGTTGCAAAATTCAATTTCTTCGTTCATACGCTTATGCAGAAAGGTTCTATTATATAGCTGTGTCAACCTGTCGACCGAAGCCAGTCCGCGGTGTATAGCGCTTCCCAGAGCGATTGAGGCCTGCGCAACAAGCAGCAGATAAAACAATTCCTCGTTATTGATTCTGGCTGCTGCGCCTTCATGGCAGAAAACAACAATTATCCCCCATACCTCATTTTCTAAAATCAAAGGGATTAAAGCAAGCGATCCCAGTTGAGAAAGATACGTGATCCGTTCTTCTTTTAAAAAATACCTGATATTAGAATCGCCGCCGAAAATATCACTTATAAAGGTCTGTATCTTCTTGGTTTTCGTTATTGTCTTTATAAGATCATCTTCCGCGTTGAAACTAGTTGTTTTTAATGTGTTGGAATCAAAATTATCACCGACTTCGTATTTGAACTCCTGCGTTATGTCATCGTGGCTTAACAAAAAACACTGGCTTTCTCCCGAAGCCGAACGAGTCAGCTTAGAAAAAGTACTTACGATAACTCTCAACAGCTGATCTTTGTTCAGCGACGTAGAAAGATCCCGGCTAAAAGTCTGCAAAGCCATGTACTGCTCTACATGATTTTTTTCTTTTCTCTGTATTTCCTTTTTAATTTCCTCTTTTTCTGCCTGAAACATTTTTACTGCCTCATCTAACTCCTTTTCCCCCTTTTTTCTCTCCCTGATCGCAGCCAGGGTAAGCGCCATAAAAGGAATCGTAATCACGGATAAACTTGGCCCGATCAATGGATTTATAATCCAAAAAATAATTAAAAAAATAATTCCCAACAAAGGCAGTAAGATTAGCAGCTTATTCATATTTTATGCTCGTTTACCTCTGCTACCTCCTCCCCAAAAAACTAAAATATCAGAGTTTTTACTTTTTTGCATAGAATAACGAATTTTATTTCTAAATGAAGTTAAATAGTTCTCAGAATATTGCTGCTGGGCTGATTTTTGAACGGTTTCTTCTGTGTAGAGCAAATTTAAATATTTGCCTGTTTGGTTAGAAAAGCACTTCCATGTCATTTTCTAAACTCCTTTTCCTTAAAACTAATAGATTTACAACTTTAAACCTTGTGAATATATTAACACTTTTCCCATTATCATGTCAATAAAATTATACTTTTTTTAATATAATTTATGTCCTGCTGATATTTTCACGCCAAATTAAAGAAAAATCAAATTATTCAAAAGTCACATAACTGGGCAGTCAAATTTATCAACAACTGCTGGATACTTACCCTTGTCTATGTATACAGTCGCTCCTTCATTCATCACAAAAGAATTAAATCCAAACACATTATATTGAACAGGCTTAGAGAAAAAAGTATATCTGCTTATATTTCCCAGCGCATCCTTGCTTCCAGGGGCATAAATAAACCAGTAGCCTGAATATTCAAAGCTTAGCTCTCCGGAAATCAACGGCTTTTTAAAAACATTCTTAAAAACACTATTTTCTATAAAGCTCAGATCATCAGGGTAAGAATCCCGGCTGCTCTCTAATTTGTGCGTCAGCAGCTTTGCGGCTAAACTTTTTAAGATATTTTTCACCCGGGATTCATTGAGCGATTTGCGCAAGGATAAAATTCCGGAAAAGGAAAATACCAGAAAAAGGGCGATCACTGCGGCCAAAATCATTGTCTGTATAATGGTCCAGCCGTTTTTATTTCTTAGCATCATTCGCAGCATATTATCAATTATTGAGCAGGAGTCATTGCTTCATACAATGCCTCTGTATTTATGAGTACTCCGTTATTATCAATTGCCCGGAGCAGCCCTGTTTCGTTTACAGCAAAAGTCCTGATACCAGTTGCGCGATATGTAGCAGGCCTGGCCGAACAGACAAATTGCTGCGCACCAATGAGTATATATTCAAAAAAATAACCGCTCTTAGGGGCACCCGTTGTAGCGGTATCAACAGCATCGGCAAAATAAGGCGGTACAGCCGTCGTTAAGTCAGACATTGCTACCGGAAAACTACGCGTCATATCTGTCGTGCGAAAGGATTCACAAGAGCTTGCAATTGTTTTTAAAGTCCCTTGGGCAATAGCCTCATTAGAAAGCATTCGGCTGTACAATAGATTAGGAATAGCTAATGCCGCAAGCATAGCAATGATCGTAACCACGATCAGTATTTCAACCAAAGTGAATGCCCTTATAAATTTATAAGCAAACTTATTTTTAAATTTCCGCATATCCAAACAGGCAATTTTCTGATCAGGTTAAAAGCTTAAAATTTTCTATAGTTATAATATATCAAAAAATTCAGTTTAGCAATAAAAAAAGGAAGCGGGATTTTTTACCGCTTCCTTTTTTAATTCTCTCAAAAGACAAGGCGTCAGATTACTGAACAACAACAAAAGCTGCCGCTTGATAAGCTGCTGTTGTCGTTGGAGCCGCCGTTCCTACTACCGCTGCTCTTAAAACACCTGTTTCATTAATAGCAAATACTCTGGCACCAGTAACATTGTCAGTTACCGGTTCAGCAGAAGCAACATATTGCTGTATAATACCTCCTACAGCAGCCTGTGGTGAATATACAAATAGATATCCTTGTCTTCCAGCTGCCGCGAAAATCCCCACATCCAGGTAAGGCGGAGTAGCGCCGGTCATATTGGCTCCAGTTGCCGACGGATCATATGATGGCAGGGTTTGCGCTGCTCTATAGCTTTCACAAGCTGTAGAAACAGTTTTTAATGTTGACTGAGCTGCTGCTTCATTTGCGTTAAGTCTGGCACGTAAAAGGTTAGGTATAGCAATAGCTGCGAGTAATGCGATAATCGCTACAACAATCATGATTTCAACAAGAGTAAAACCTTTACGATTCATAATAACACCTCCTTCTAATTTCAAAAACGGTTAACAAATAGTTAAAGCCCATGTTATAAAGAGCAACAGGCGTGCCAAATATTATTTAAATTAAATTCAAGCTAAAAATACGCACAATTTACTGCGATCTAATAAGTTACATGTTTAATACATTAAGCACTAATTGTGGATAAATTCCTTGACCTTTTAAATGCAGGAAATTTTTTTCTCATTCTCTGAAAATTATTTCCTTATAAAGAGTTTATAAAAGAAAACGATTTAAATGGCAGGCCTAATACCTTCTCATCTTTTGCAGTTACTTTTAAATTTACTGTACTATCAAGAAGATATATTTACATTCGGTAACGTCTAACGGTAGCGAAGCCCGTATCGGTTACGTTTAATGGTTACGGCTAAAACTAGTCTGTTTTTAAAACGATGCACGTTGCCGTAAGACGAAACGCCTGCCCGCCTTGCCGTGTGGAGGGGGCAACGCTACCGCTCACCTTTTTCACTCGTAACTCATAATTAGTCATTCATAACTGCTTTTGCGTCCTTCCTCCCAGCGCAGCGGTCATCCTTCATCTTTCGGTTTCTTTTGCTTTTCCCATGAGCTATGAGCCATCAGCTAATCTACTTTTAACTTTTAACTTGCCTCACAGTCCATATCTTTTGATCTTATAATCAAGATTTCTCCGGGTCATCTTCAGAATTTTAGCAACAAGATTCTTATTACCACCCACTTCTTTCATTGTTTTTGCGATCAATTCTTTTTCAAACTGCTCAACCTTGCCCTTAAGTGACTCCTCATCAACACTCTCAGACTCACCTGACTGCGCCATTTTCTTTATTCTTTCAGGTAAGTCAGCCTCAGTAATCTTATCATTCTCTGATAAGGTTACTGCGCTCTCCATTGCATTTTCCAATTCACGGACATTACCCGGCCAATTATACTCCAGGAACAAGTCCATACATTCCTTCGAAATTGTTTTCATAGGCCTGCCCGGGATCTGGTATTTTTTCAGAAAGTGACTTACCAGAAGCTCAATATCTTCTTTTCGAGCCGAAAGACGCGGCAAAAATAAGCTGATTACGCTTATACGATAAAAAAGGTCCTTTCTGAAGTTTTCCCGTTTAACCTCTTCTTCCAGATTACTGTTCGTAGCGGCAATGATCCTGACATCAATCTTAATTGTTTTGGTTGCCCCCACCGGCCGTATCTCCCGCTCCTGCAAAGCTCGCAACAGCTTAGCCTGCATAGCCTGAGATGTCTCACCTATTTCATCTAAAAACAAGGTACCGCCGCTGGCAACTTCAAATAACCCCTGTTTAGTGGCAATAGCTCCGGTAAAAGACCCCTTCACATGCCCGAATAACTCGCTCTCAAGCAGATCTTCAGGCAAGGCCCCGCAGTCAATCGAGACAAACGGCTTATTGGCTTTTAAACTGTTAAAATGCAATGCCTTGGCGATCAGCTCTTTTCCAGTCCCGCTTTCTCCGTTTATGAGGACAGTTGTATTTGTCTTGGCCACTTTATCGATCAGATCGAATATTTTCTGCATGGTAGCGCTTTTACCGATAATATTAGCAAAACGGTACCGCTCTTTCAGCTTTTTTTGTACATTTATATCTTCCGTAAAAATTCTCTTTTGGGAAAATGCTTTTTTGATCACAAGTTTGATGTCATCAAGTTTAAAAGGCTTGATCAGATAATCATATGCCCCGTACCGCAGCGCCTTAATCGCCGTATCCACAGAAGCATATGCGGTTATCATCAAGACAATGATTTCCGGATTATGGTTTTTAACCTGTCTGAGAAGTTCAATGCCGCTCACAGGTGTCATTCTAATATCAGAAATAATCATATCAAATTGTTCCGCGCGGAAGATTTTAAGCGCCTCCTCTGCGGAAACAGTACTGCGCACAGAATAACCTTCCTTTTCTAATACAACGCTCAGCCACTCCAACAAGTCTTTTTCATCATCAACTAAAAGTATCTTTCCCTGCATCACTCTCACCTGTATTTTTTTCATTTAAAGGTAAGCAAACGGAAAACTTCGTCCCCTTACCCTTTTTAGTTTCGACATTAATATTGCCTTTATGCTCCTCTATTATGCTAAGAACTATGGCCAGCCCCAATCCCACACCTGTATCTTTGCCGCTGGAAAAAGGCTCAAAAAGAGATTCCATGCGATCCGGGGAAATCCCCTCTCCGTTATCACTGAAACTTATCACAATTTGACCCTTGTCAGAATTGACCTCCTGGGTTATAACTATACGTCCATTTTCATCTACCGCCTCAACCGCATTAATAAGCAGGTTAAAAAAAACCTGTTTGATCTGTTGGGGATCACAGATCACGCTCAAACCATTTTCTTGCCCTTCTTTTTTTATTAAGATATCTTTTTTAAAATCCTTACTGCTTTTAATCAGGAATATGACCTCATCCAGAATCTTTGAGATGTTTACCCTTTCAAGCTGCAGCCTGCGCGGTTTAACATATTCAAGCAGCCCGTTGATTATATCGTTCAAGCGCGTAGTCTCTTTCATGATCAGCTTGAATAGTTTTTCATTATTGCCTTCTAAAACAAGGCTCTCGTTTAACGCTTCCACACAGCCGGAGATTGAGGCCAGCGGGTTGCGTATTTCATGCGCCGTATTGGCCGCCAGTTTTCCGATAGCATAAAGTCTGTCTTCTCGGCGAAGTTTTTCCTGCAAAGAAATAAGCACTTTGTCTTTTCTGCTTAACTGTTCTGAAATATAAGCGCTTAAGAAACCGATGATGCAGAACACGGTAACACGGAAATAGAGCAGTGCAAAGACATAAGACCCCTCATGATTAAGATCATTTAGAAACCCCTCCGGTAAAGGAATTATTCCCCAGAATTCAAGGCTCACAATACCTGCGTACATTGCGCTGCCCATGAGAGCGATCATTATCGCAGCCCGCCCGGAGATAACGATACCGGCAGCAATAGTCGAAAGCGGCAGCAATAAAACCAGCACAGAATCTACCCCGCCGGTGTAGTGAATAAGCAGTGTCTCAATTACCAGATCAAGGATGATCTGCAGGTATAAAAAAGCCGTGTTGGAAAACTTTACTAAAGCCATCAATGAATATAAAATGGTGAGAATATAAATAGTAGATATCAGGAAATAAACCTGCGTATGGGCTAATCCAAAAAGAGTAGTATTGATTATCAGAATAACCGTCGCAAGAGCAAAACGTAAAAAAATTATTGAGTATAAGAAATCTCTACCTATGAGCATTACAGTTATTATAAAAGAGGAACGGGAAAAAGTCAAACCTTCTCATTCCCCTGAGTTGTCTTTATTTTTACCGCTGTTCAAGCAAACTTTTAATCATGCGCCTTTTCAGGCGATTGCTACTTTGCCTTATTTTCACCGGAAAGCTCGTCCCAGAGTTTTAATTCATCCACGTTCTTCATTTCAGGACCTGTATCAGGGGCAAATTCATCCGGCATACCCCTATCCTGTTCACCGGCAAGTTCAACCTTTTCGTCCATAGCAGTTGGATCCACCTTTACTTTCGGCTTATCCCTGTTAGGAAAAAAATACCTGCTGTTTCTTATGGGAACATTTGCTCTTATGACGTCTTTGTGTTCACTCTGAGATTGCCTTTTGACGGTGTCAGATTCAAACTTGTCTAAAACACCGGTTTTTTGGGGCCTTAAAGTCTGATGGATGCTTGTACCGATTATAATAAGCAATAAGGCTGCAACCGTGATTATCGTAATTTTTACTTTTGTGTCCATGTATCAATCCCCCCTGATTTATTAAAAGTCAGTCTTATAGAAAAACACTTCTGTTGCCTCAGCCCAAAGAGACTCTGCTCCGCCGAAGAAGACATCTGAAGGAGCCCTTGTCGCTGTTTTAAATCTCTCGTCATATTCTATGGACTCATTAGCATAATATGAGGACAGATAATATGCACCCCAAAAGAAATCACTGTTAATTCTTCTGCCGCGGTTATTGTATCCTAAACTACTGGTGCTATAATCAACAAATTCACTATTTGCCGCTGTAAACCCTTCATATTCAAGCACAAAATAAGATCCGTTAAAAATGCGGTTGAATCCTCCCCAGCTCTCAAGGATATCGCCTTTATCGCTCTGATAGCTGCCCAGCCAGCGGTTGGAGGCAATAAGACAATTAAGGGTTTGGTTTTTAGTTACCTTATTGGCCATCATTCCTGATGTATACGTCTCCCCTGTTCCTGACCAGGTCCATGTATCCGTAGCTGCTCCTGTAGGGTCATCTTTATTAAACACAGCGCGGTAGTTAGTATTCTTCTGCCCGATTATTGTAAGCAGGCTTCTTTCATTTGCGTCATTAATTTGCGGATAATAATCAATTATATCAACAACCCCATCGTTATCAAGATAACCTGAATAAACCCAGCTTCCGCCGCCTGAGGCATAGGGAACTTCCGCAAAAGTTCCGGTTCCATTGTCCTTGACATAAATATAGGGATAATCCGGATAATTCTGCGGTGCCGGCGCAACCTGCGGGTCATTAAAATCATCAGATAGAGTAAATACACGTTTTTGGGAAATGATCGCGCTGGTGACCCAGTCTACCGTATTATAATCACCCTGCAAATAAATATTTTCCTCACCCAAAACTGTAAACCCGTATTTTTCCCTTGCCCTGGCAAGTTCTGAGGCATTGGTTATTCTTATAGGAACTTTAGTGTACAATATCCCATTATGCGGGTATTTGCTCCATTGCTGCATTTTTTCCAGATCTAACTCGAGAACCACGTTCCATTTTCCTGTAAAGGTATTAATAAACTCCACTTTTTTGGCAATTCCCTTTTCCGAATTCCCGTCATTAAACATATCTACGGCAATATCAATACTTCTTTCCATGGCCGCCTGCCATTCATCATAATTTGCAAAACCACCACTATATTCTGCGTCAAGATTGATGATCACGCCGTCTTTTTCAGCCAGTCTGGAATAGCTTTCCTCAAAATCCGGCGGGGTAAGATATTCCCCTCCGGTATTGCCGTCACGTACAAAGCCATCAAGCCCTGAGTCCTTTAAAAAATCTTCCCATGCGCTGGGCTGCTTCATAGAGTTGGTATGCTTGACATCAATATATTCACTGATCGCCCTGTCGTTACCATAAGTTCCGTCCATAGCCTCTTCATTTAGATATGTACCGTAATAACTGTTCCCGCGTACAGCCTGCCAATAATCCGGAGCTTTATACATATCCCAGTACTGCTTGGCTGAAGGATGGGCCAGATTAAAAGCCGCCCATTCTTCTGCTGTGCCGCCGATAGGCGGGTCTAGCATTACCACATTATTTGGGCCAAGAATCTCCCAGTAGGTATTAGCCACATCTACCGCAGTACCGCTGTTGTTGTAAGTATAGAAACTGGTCGGCTGCTCAGAAGAACTCCTACTTCCGATATATTTATCCCAGGCCCATTCCTCGTCCAGCTCTGCCGGCATCTGGGCCCAGACATGTGCAATCTTATTACCATCTTCATCCAGCTCATAAGGCTTTATCCAAAGATTATATACATTCAGAGGCTCTGACGAGTTATTAACCGTACCGCTGGTTCCATCCCAGGCTCCGGGATTAATATTGAATCTGCTATTATCACTGCCGGTAAAGTGTGCATCCGTATTGCTGAAAGCGTCAGTCGGGTAATAGCCCATACTATCTCTCACAAAATAATAAGCGTATGATTTCCATCCCCATGCTTTAGCTGAATTATAATAACCGAATGGTCCTGACTGCATCGGATCAACAATGTCATTACGAAAGAGATTAGCAAGATTATCCAGTCTTGTTATCGGCGCCCTGCCGTCCATAACCCCGTCCAGAACATCCGCATAATATGGGGCTGCATACTGGCTGCTGGTATAATAGATGCTCCCGTTTTCACCTGCGCTCAGCTCAGATACATCTTCAAGCCGCATATACGTGCTCACAGATATGTCTCCGTTAGAATGAATCCCTCCCCCGTTCATTTTCGGGTCCCTGCCTACAGCTCCATACAGATCAAGATTATAAGGAGAGAAGACAAAAAAGTCATAAATACCCCGCCGGGTAAGATAGTACATGATTACTCTCCGTTCTCCTGCGCATATGCCCATGGAAACCACAATTGTGTCATCCTCTCTAACCAGATCAGGATAAGCCTTAACCATAAACTCTCCGCTGTTATGAACATAAAAACCCGTACTATCATCAAACTCACAGTCATCGCGGGATTTTAATCTATCGGCTGCAGGGATTTTAATAAGCTTATTTTTCGCGCCATTCCACTCATGCGTATACCAGTCCCAGCCAAGATTATAGGATTCAAAATAAACATAGGCAATTCCCTTTTCCGCATAGCTGAGCGCTCTTGCTCCGTTATTTGCTTTAACTACAGCTTTGTTATTGGTTACTACCAAGGTGAAAAAAGCACTCGCAACCACAATAATAACGGATAATACAATATAGGTAGCAACCAGGATCGTTCCCTTTTGATTTTTGAGCACTTTCACAGTGCACCTCCTTTGAAGTTTATCTGCAAATTCTTAATTGCGCCATGTAACGCTATTAGTCAATGTATAAGTCAGCGGCACTGCTAATACCCTTCCGCCAACCGTATCTCTTTGGGCCGTAACCGCGATCGTAACGATTTCAGGGGCAAATGCATCGTTTGGATTCACAGTAGCCGGCACTAAGTTACCGCCGCCGGCATAGGAAAACGCATTAATTCTAAAATCAGTAATATTTTCTGCAATCACTGATTCGAAATTAGAAACGCCTGTCGAGTCCCACAATCTTCTAATTACCCTGTCATTAGCACTGTCCCAAAAGTATTCTATGCTTCCGTCAAGTTCTTCCTCTGTGCCCCATTCAATTCTGCCGAAATTATCAAACACATCGCCATCTGAATCGAAATCAACCGGAACCCGGAAGTTAATGCTTAGAGCATCTGTATAATCAAGAACTCCTCCTTGATCCATAGGAATATTATAAATAATGACTTCATCAAGCTTCGAACTTCTTAGTTCCTTGATCATATTATCCATTACTTTCCGCGCCGTTACGCCCACGTCCATTCTTGCTGAAGCTCTGCTGAAAAAATTATTCTGTGAAATAAGTATGGTTAACAACGAACCGATCACAATTGAAAATATAGCCAGCGACACTAAAAGCTCCACCAGCGTATATGCGCATTTCTTCTTGAACATCTGAAAATTCTCCTTTAAAATTTATCTGTCAATAACCGCCGCGTCCATCATGATCGGAGAGTCCAGTTCTCCGTTTCCGTTAGTATCTTCCCCTGCATCAAGCACCCCGTTAAAATTAACATCCTCACCGATTATCCTTGTTCTGTTTCTCCAGCAAACAACTACCTTTACCCGAGTTATAAATAAGGGCTCAATTTCACTGGCAATAAACACCCCTCTATGCTGTATACCGCGATTAGTCAACTCAGCAATCTGAAACTGCCTGCCGTTATATACACCTACTACATCTGAATAAAGCGTATTACGAACCTGATCTATCCTTCCCTGCAGTTCATTCATACATAGCACAGTAACATCGTTTGTTTCATTCATCATCAGAAGATAGTTCAAAATCTGCAAAGTAGAAGTGATCGCAATGGCCATTATAGCTGTTGATATAAGAATTTCTACCAGAGTAAACCCCGTTAGAGAACTATGTTTTTTTATACTGTTAGAAAAATTTTCTCTCACGCGGCGGCCGATATGCGCAAACAGCAGCATTGCCCCCCCTAAGCTCCTTGGCCTCTTACAAGATAAACCATAGGCGATTTCTGTAAGGTGTTTACTACCGCCTTCATCGGTGGCCTGTCCTAAACGAAGCCGAATGGTTTTCTCTAACGGGGTAAATCCCTTTTTCCCTTTCATTTCCACACTCCTAGTATAAATCCTGGGTCAAGTTCACTATGCACATTATAAGTGCAGGCGATTGTTTTCTCAGTTAAGTAATCTTTCTCTATAATCACTGTAATCTCCTCTCTAATCTATGCAATCAAGACATCCGCTACTTCACTGTTATAGGATGGCTTCTAAAGACAAAAAACCGACCTACCTTTTATTTCGGTAGCTCGGCTATCATCGGTTTTCTCCCTTTATTTCGGTAACCCGGCCGTCTTTTCAGGAAAACCTTTAGACCCGTGGCTTTGCCCCGGCTTCATGCTTCTTTATTTCACCGGGCCCGGCAGCCTATCGTGTAATATAAACTTCTTAGGCGTTGACGGGGCCCCCGTTTTTCAACGGGTTTGCCTTTCTCGATAAAAGGGCGCAATCTAAATTATTTAGATATATTGCCTCTACTACAATTATACCTTGCTCCCGAACATTTGTCAATACTTTTTAAAAGTATATTTTTATTCTAATCATTGCAATAACAAAAGCTTAAGATATCTATCCAATAAGCTCAGTGATTTTGAATATTGGAAGGAACATGGCCACTACAATTGAGCCAACAACAATACCCAAAAAGGCAATGATCAAAGGCTCAATTAAACTGGTCAGACCGCTTACCGCAGCATCTACCTGATCCTCATAAAAATCCGCTATCTTGGTCAACATCTTCTCCAGCTCACCTGATTCCTCACCCACCGAAATCATTCGTGTGACCATAGGCGGAAAAGCTTTACTCTTGGCAAGAGGAGATGAAATACTTTCTCCCTCACGGATTCCGATACGCGCCTTTTCAACAGCATCTTCGATGACAACATTGCCTGCAGTCTTGCCCACGATCTCCAAAGCACCTAAAATAGGCACACCGCTCCTGATCAATGTGGATAATGTACGCGAAAACCGCGCTACTGCAACCTTTCGCAGCAATGAACCAAAAACAGGTAAATTAAGTTTAAGCTGGTCAAATTTCGCTCTGCCTTTAGTCGTCTGTACCAATTTTCTAACACCGATTGCGATCAACCCCAGAATTATAACTGCAATTAAAAAATACTGTCTTAAAGTGTCTGATATTCCTATGAGTATTTGTGTAGGCAAAGGCAGTGTCCCGCCTAAGGTAGAAAAAATTTCTTTGAATGTGGGAATAACTTTCAAGAGCAAAACTAATGTAATACCTAATGCCATCAGAGAAACAACCGCAGGGTAAACCATAGCTGATTTAACCTTACGCTGTAAACTTCCGCTCTTTTCAAGATAACCGGCAAGACGGTCCAGGATCTCATCCAGCATACCGCTGGTCTCACCCGCTTTTACCATATTTGTATACAGCAGCGTAAATATTCTAGGATGCTTCTCTAAAGCAGCTGATAAACTTGATCCGGATTCAACATCGCTTCTAACCGTGGTCACGACCTGACGGAAGATAATACTTTCCATCTGCTCGCTTAAAATATCTAGACTCTGCACAAGCGGAATACCGGCATTTACCATTGTCGCCAGCTGGCGGGAAAAAATTACAAGTTCGTCCGGTTTTATTTTTTTTCCGGAATATCGAGCTGCAGCTTTTTCCTGCTTTTGCTGTGTGATTGAAATTATGATCAGGTTTTTTACCCGAAGCATATCAAGAGCAACCATCTCATCCTTGGCTTCTATAAAATCATTTACAGCATTGCCCTCATCGTCTTTTGCCACATACTTAAAAATAGGCATTATTACCTCCTTGCGAATAATTTTTATTTTTTAAATTGGCTTTTAAAATGAATATATTATTATACATTAAAACAAAAATAATATAAATCTAAATCTATCTAGGCGCTGTTGCAGCATGTGCCGATATAGCCCTCTGGGCGCAGGCAATGCAT
>JAZDHG010000008.1:0-10811 GCA_043806135.1 Candidatus Omnitrophota bacterium | reverse complement strand
CTCGTCTCCGTTCGGATCGAATATTATATCTACCGTCGATAACTTCGTGCCTGTGTATGTCCAGTTTATCGTCGGCTGGGTCTGCGCGACCACCTGTGCCGGCTGGTTCGCTACGGTTATCTTCGGGATGAATTTGAATCCTACCGGAGTCGTAATACTTACACCAGAATGCTGTACTGAGGTTATTCTGATCTGGCAATTATTAGTCATTTGATCCTGTAAAGGATTGGCTGCGGCAAATGTATAATTGTTTGTTCCGGATATAAGGCCGCTGCTGTAGTTATTTTCTATGGTCTGCCAGCCGCCGCTCGGCGTAAATATATCTATTTTTACTCCTGACATGGTTCCTGTAGCATCCCAGGTTATAGTCTGATTCTCGCCGACTTTCCAAACCGTTGAGGCATTAGGCGTACTTATAGAATTAAACGCGCCCTTTATTTTGAATTCTTTTAAAACCTCAGTTTCATCAGTCAATCCCGTAGCAATGACCTTGATCCGGCCTTTGCTTGTGATCATATCCGGTACTGCCCAGGTAGAGTATGTTTGTTCTGATCCTGATGCACCTGAAGAAAGATTTGCGGGCAGATTTGTTCCGTCTGCGTTAGTAAGCCAGGCTCCGGCGCTTTGTATCTGCAGCTGGAATTCCAGATCGCCGATATTTCCTTGCTTTAACCATTTTATTGAACCATTGGTACCGACTACATATTCTTCTGTGCCCAGAGTCGGTGATGTAAGATCTAAACTTCCGGAAACCGTATTTGGATTTCCTGCATTAGTTTCCGCATAAACCGAAGAGTCATTCCCTACCTCAACTTTAAAATCAATATCATTAGAGATATCATTATCTCCCGGGGTCCACTGACAGCTTGACAAACTTCCGGACAAGTTCCAATTAACTTCCAGCCATGCTCCGTTGTTTTTTCGATATGATACTTTTAAGAAAGTTGCGCTGAAATCACCCACATTTGTCCAGGAAATTGTATGCTGTGTGCCAACAGTAAGGCTTTTGCCTTCGGTTGTTCCCATATTAAACAGGATATTTCCTTTAAACTTACAAACCGGAGTATCTGCTTTTACAATATTCGGATTAGTGATTTCTCTAACCCTGATTTTCAACTGCGGCCGCGGGTCATTAGGAATATTCATGGTATAATCGCCGTTTAACTCGCACCAGTTAGCCGCAATAGGCCCGGCAATATGACCGGTAAAACTGGCATCAGGATATCCGCCAACACTATCCGTAGAGTATTTAATTTCCACATTGCCGATTGCTCCATCAACTGACCAGTTTATCGGCGCTGTGCTTAAGACATTGTATTCCTGCGGTGTTGTCGGTTTATTTGCCGGCTCGCTGAATATAATATCTCCATAAATCGTAAATACTCCGGATGTAGACGTAACCGCGTTATCATCCGCATCACCGTCATACCTTACCAGTTTTATAAGGCTTCCTTCGCCGGGTGCAGTAACGTTTTCAAAAACAGCAGCCGGATCAATAAACCAGTTCGTATTTCCCGCGCCGCCGGAAAATACCACATTCTTTACCCCATTCCAGGAACTTCCGCTGTTATTCGAGTAATAAATTCTGACCTTGCCGATATTTCCGGTCGATGTCCAGGCGATCTCTTTTGTCTCTTTAATTTTCCAGGGCGTACCCGCAAGTGCGGTTAAAAACACTTTTGGTTTTATTTTAAAATCAGCTGTGGATTCGTCCCCTACTGTATTGTCATCTCCGTTATAAATTAAAATTCTGCACGTATCAGATGTTACTGATTCTCTGGTGCCGTCATTAGGGATCTGCCAGACAAAAGGTTTCTGCAAAGTTACATTATGGTCCAATACGATTGTCCACTGGTTTGTATAAGGCGCGCCGTTTGTGTCTAAATAAATATCAACTGTCGGGATTCCGCCTGTTACTGTCCAGTCGATTTTATTATTAACATTATCATTAACATACCAGACCTCATTGCCGCCTTTTCCCGGATAATTCAGAGTTATATTACCTCTAACTGCAAAATTGCTGCTATCCGTTTTTACGGCATCCGCTTGCGTAGGATCGTTCGGTTCGATCTTGATGCTGTATTTTAAACCCGCTGTTGCCGGAGTGGTCCATCCGTAATAACAGATCTTGCCTGCATCCTCTGCCAGGTTATAAGCGATCGGGCCTGCCTGGTTGATTTGGGTCAGGTATCCGTTATTACCGCCGTCATCATCCAGATAGAAATTCAGGCCGCTTGAAATAGACCCGGCATATTTCCATTCAATGTCTTTGGATGTGCTTACAAAATACGGCTCGCCGCCGGCAGGATGTATTATCTTTAATTGGCCTTTGATCGTAAACTTGGCTGACTCCACTGTAGCTGCCGGAGTATTGGTCAGGTCATTATCCCTGATCCTGATCCTGTTTTCGCTTCCTATATTATTAGGAATTGTCCAAGGCAGAGAATTCAGGAGATTATGCGTGGCATCCGCATTGCTGGATAAAACAACATTATAAACTGTACCGTTTGAGGCATATTCTATGGTCAGCCCGTTCCCGCCGCCTAAGGTACCAAAGCATTTCCACTGTATATTCTTAATGCTCGCAAATGACGCATCCGCCGCGGCATTATCAACCTTCCATATTATAGCTCCATTAACCAATGGGTCAGGCGCAATGATTTTTATCTGCCCCTTAACTTTAAAAGACTCGGCTGATTCACTGTATATATATGCTCCGTTTCCGCCGGATGCCATTACTTTAACTTTTACATCATCTCCGATAATATCCGGAACCACCCACATATTCCAGCCAACAGCAACAGCACTTGCACCTGTTTTGATAGTGCCCGGGTATTCTGTGCCGCCGTTTGTATCATATTTTATATCTACCTGTGTCAAGCCATCTCCGTAAAAATCCCAGGCGATCTGGTTTTCTGTATAAGTAGAAGGATCGTCTGCCGGATCAACTACAGTAAGCACGGTGCTTTGGCCTGTTGGTTTTGTTAAGGTAAGTTTTGCCTGTATGGTTATCGGATTGTCCGAGACATCACTTATTGTCCCAGCTGCGGATGTAACTTTAAATTTTATATTTGCATTTCTTGCCGAGCTTGAGCCTAATACATTATTCGGTATCGGCCACCAGCCGTTATATGATTGATCTCCCCCTCCGGCAGGATGTCCAATTACAACATCATTATTATAAGGCTCGCCTCCGGTAGTGGAATAATAAATATTTACCGGTGTTATATCCCCTTTAGCGGTCCAGGTTATACTTTCATTGGTGCCTATTTGCCAGGGTGTTCCTCCATCATTATTTGCCCGGCCGGTAATCGTTAATGTGCCCAATACCGTAAAATCAATGTCACCGGTATCCAAAACATCTGTCGGTTCAGTCGCATCATATACCTTAACCCTCATTTTGTTCGTAACCATGCCTGTTGTATCCGGCACCTGCCATTCATACCCTATGTCCACAGCATTGGGCTTGGCATCAGATTGCCAGTTAGTAACTACAACATTACCTTCCGGATAAACAGCACCGCTGTTAAGGTCATAGCGGATATTCACTTTTCCCGCGCCTGCGCCGTCACCTAAATCTACCGGTTGAGGTATCCATTTTATATAAAGTTTATCTGCAGGATCATCGATGTTTACAATCACTCCAGTCTGCGCTTTAGGATAGGTTAACGTAAGATTGGCTTTTACTTTAAACGATAATGAATTGCCTACAGTATCCGGATCGCCCTGCATTTCTATCTTGACAATACAATCCGCACCCATGTCTGAAGTCGTAGAAGCTGTCCAGGGGAATGTATAATTGCCTGCTCCGGTTATTGGCTTGGTCCCGATCGTATTAAAAGGCCCTCCGGTACCGGTGGTAGATAATTTCACATCCGCAGTACCGTTTACATTGCCGGTTACGGTCCAGGCTATGCTTTTTTCCACCCCAACATGCAGTACTTCATTTAAAACCGGCTGGGTTATATTTATATTGCCTTTTATCTTAAAATTATAATCGCTTACATGATAAATATTTGTATTCACGCTGTCACGGATCCTAAGCCAGACTGTATTACTAATGTTATTGGCAACACCGCCGGTCCAGGAATGTGCGTTAGGATAAGATACCGTGCTTATAGTGGCTGCAATCGGATTCCAATCCGCGTCATTCATCGGATCCGGGCTGGCTAAAATGGAATAATGCAGGTCAATATTCGCTACTGTTCCCTGAATTGTGTAGGTAATGGATTTTGCCTCTCCAACCCGCCAGATCTCTCCTGAGACAACCGGCACATTGACATGCACTGTTTGCTGAATAGTGAAATTAGCTGAATCATCCGAAGCAGACGGAAAATCAAGTGAAACCACTCTAATACGCGCCTCAGTTGATCCCGGTGCTTGAACTAACCAGCTAATAAACGATTTACCCGGATAAGTCGTATTATAATTATTATCCGCCGGTACGTTCTGAATTGTGTTCCATGTGCCTCCGGCATTTCTGGATATTTTAACATCCACGCCATTGGTCATAAAAGCCGCTCCTTTTGGCGTCCACACAATATCCTTTGTCTCGCCGATTTTCCAGGTCTCTGTTCCCAGAGGTGCAGCTAAGATAATATCACCGGATACTGTAAAGTTTGTGTTCGAAGTATCAAAGACTCTGGCTGCATCTTCAACCTGTTCTACTTTCACGCGGATCGTATTACCAAGCGGTAAAGGCGTAGTTCCCCAATTTAAAGCATAGGGACTGCTGCCCACATTAATTCCTGTAACAATATTCCCCAGATAACCGCCGTCACCGCTGTTATTGTCATATTTTATCGCCGCGGTTCTTCCGGTGGTCGGGCCGTAAAAAGTCCAGGCAATATTAACCGCGTCACCATAAACAATAGTCGTTCCGCCATTAGGAGAAACAACTACAATCTTTCCGATTATTTCAAAATTAGCATCAGAAATGTCTGATGAATATTTAACATCCGCAGAGGTCGGAGTCCCTCCCCCGTCAATATACGCCTTGTCCGCGACCATAATCCGTATCTGATTGCCGATAACTGCCCCGTCCGCAGCCGCCGGCGTCCAGCTGTATACTGTAGAACCGGAAGGATTATTAGCCACATTCGCGGCCAGTGTGACCGGATAAGTAGTTCCTCCGTTATTGGACAGATAGATATTCACATTCGCGATCCCCGAAGGCGCGTACCAGCTGATATCGTGCGCCTCCCCGCATTTCAATACTTGTGACGGGCCGCCATTAGGAGAAAACAATCTCATCGGCTCAAGTCTGCAAGCAAAGTAATCAATAACTGCGGCTTGAGAGTTATCAGAACGGGTAAAGCGTAAAGTCTCTTTTCCAGCTGCCGGTGTATCATCCAAAAATTTCAGCGCGGCAAAAAGATTATCATTAGCTTGGCCGGTACCTACGCAGTCCTGGGAATACATAGCAAAGCGAAAATTGCTGTCGCCGAAATCTTTAGCTAGAGCCATATTCCAGTTTTCCACCTGATCCGATGTGTCACGCATCAAACCCTCACCGCCTTCAGCAAGGCCGAGCGTGCCCAGTTCAACCACATAATAATAAAAAATCGAATTACCGCCCTTATTTCTTTTGTTAAAAGTAACCTGAAGGTCAGAGGTAATCGCGCCGCGCCATGATTGGTCAATGCTGATATCATCCCTGCCAAAGCCAAACACTAGAAATGATTTTGCGCGGTCAACCGCAGTAGTAAAAGTGCTGGCTACCGCGTAATCAAGAGCGCCTGCAGAAGCTGAACCGTACTGAACAGTTGAATCATCTTTAAGTTTTACTACCCAATAACTTATTATCGTTGGCTGTTCGACTTCACCGCTATTTAGACGGGTAAACACCAGCTGGTCTTTTGTCTGGCCGCCGCCGCTTTCCTTGTACTTAAGTTCTGCTGTAAAACAAGAACCTATAATTTCATCGTCCTGGCCGGAAGTTGTCTCAGCTGCTTGATATACTACAAAAGCCTTGCCGGGTGTAATATCTATTTCACCCGCTTCCGGCGTTCCATCCCCATTTTCCAGGTCTATAGTAACGTTTACGACATTCAGCCCAACGCTATAGGTGTTATATTTCACCTCAAACGCGTCGGATTCAACGACAAAATACCGGATCATCTGGTCGCGGGTTGTCGTAGAAGTGGCGCGTTGAAACTCGACCACATTATTGACGCCGTCTTTAAATTTCGCCCTCCAGGTCATCTCGGTTGGCATAACATCTATAGTCGTGGTAGTCATTAAAATAAACGCCTTACTCTTATCCACATTAAAAGGAAGATCACAGCTGCCATTAGGATTATCATTCGTATCATTTATCGTGGTAAGGCCCGAGGTATTGATCTCATTCCAATATACTCTCGTTTTGGCATAGGCAATAGGCGCACCCGTAGATTCAAGCACGATGAAAACCATCAAAGCAAGCAAAGATGCAAATTTAATACATCCTAAAATTCTGCTTCCCTGCCAGCGCCGCATCCTGCTTTGGGCTATTGACGGTTTAGGTATCTTCATTTTATTCACTCCTTATTATGTGTTGCGCGCTAATGACCACAGGCAGTCTCTCGTATGCGCTGGCCACTGCCGGCATATTTGTTTCTTTATCAAATTCAAAACCAATAATATACACGTTATCCACTTGAATGACCTTTTTGCCTTCTTTGATTTTTTCCTGCTTTATTTTCTTAGTGAAAACATTTTCTAATTTTAGCGTTCCCTCGCTAAGCGCCACTTTATCTTCCCCTGATTCTTTATTTTTAAATTTTTTCATCTTAAGTCCTTTATCATTATTAACCGTCTCCTCAAGCATATACACCTTTTCAATGCTCCGGGCATTATATTCCTGATTAATATCCCTTAATTCACTTGAGCGCACGCGCGCCGCCTCTATCGGCACTACCGCCGCTTCTCCTTCCGGCAAAGAGATAATATTTTCATTTACCTGAATAATTATTTCCCCGGTAAATTTCTCCTGCGCATAAACAGTTAAGGTGCATACAAACGAGCAAAATACGTAGATTACTATTAACCCTGCGGCCAAAAATAGTTTCTTATTCATTTTATTTTCTCCTATATTTAAAACTTCTGAGACCATGAGACAATTATTGTGATAACCCTTTTGTTTAATTTGCATTATTCGTGTTAATTCGTGTGATAAATTCGTGCCAATTCGTGTTATCATCACTTTCTCCTGTATTTGGTATTCTCAAAAGAAAAAACCTGCGTCTGTTTTCCTTTTTGGCGCAGGCTCAATATTCCGCTCATTTTTTCATTTTTTACTTCTCCCCTCCATGAAGCCGTACCGCTTGGAGAAGTCTGCATTGTCTCCCAGATTAACTTATCTCCTTCAAAAACAAGTGAATAATTTGATTTTGGATAATTTATCCCGGCAAGATATGCGGAAACAACCTTTCCGTTATTGAATGACAGCGTATCTGTTTTAACTTCCTGTCCGTTTGCGGCGAATAATTTTAATTCCCATTCGGTTCTTTCCAGATTACTTATAGGCTCTTGCTTAATGACTTCCTGTATTTTGTCAGCTTTTTCCTCAATCTGCGGCTTTGCGGAATTTCTTGTATAATCAAAATAAAGATACATACCGGCAGAGGTCAAAACCAATATCAGTATCGCCAGGCCCATGGGATTAAAACCCTTAGCATTCTGCACATTATTTTCCGCAGTTTCTAAATCCGGTTTTAGTTGTGCTGTTTCTTTTTCTCCTGCCTCAGCTTCCCGGAATTGCTCAATTTTATTTTTAACACTTTCCAGAAATGCGGATGAGCCGAGCATGCCTTTGCGCTGCAGCTGCTTATGCATTTTTTTAAAATCCATGCTTTGCTCAGCCTTTTGCAGATACTGGCTGTAATTTTCATCAATAAGTCCGGATAAAACAGCGGCAATTTCGTTTTTTATATTCAGGCCATGATCACTTTGCTGGTTATAATCAAGATATAAAGAATAACTGCTGTAAGGATGTGTTTGCCCCTGAATTGCCACTTCCATTTTTTTTACGCTCAAGTGCATATATGCCGTAAGATTTAACAATACTTTCGGCTCTTTTTCAATTAAAGCCGCTTTAAACCGCTCCCGGAAAAGATGGCCTTTGCGCTCATAGCGGCTGTTATAATATTTTGTGTAGGTTGAATTTATATTATGCATAATGGTTGATATCGTAGTTTTTTCATCAACTTCCATAAGCAGATGCAAATGGCTGGGCATGAGATTATAAGCATAGATATTAACTCCGTATTGTTCTTTATATCTCTTCATCAGCTCGAAATACATATTATAATCTCCCTTTTCCCTAAAAATACTCTGATTCGGTAGACTTTTGCAAGTCACGTAATATAAAGCGTTTTCAACAAATACTCTCGGCATCCTTGGCATCTTCTACAACCTCATCCCCATTTTTTGGTCTCATCCTTGCTAATGCCTGGCACTTTTCCCGTTGTGCCTGGCACTTTTGCATATTTTCAAAAAAAAACCTCAGGAATCAACCTGAGGTAACTTGTTCTTGTGGGCAGCCTGCCATTCCTTGACATTAAAATGTCAAGGGCGCAACGGCTTTGCTATGTGTATCAACAATGATAAAACACACATAGTCCTGTAATGTCAAATGAAGCTCCCCCGGTCTAAAGCCCGGGGTTTCTGAGCGGAATCCCGCAGAGTTGCTTTCATCCCCATCTTTAAAGCTGGGGTTTTCAAAGCATGCGGGATAAAGACACTACAGGACGCCCTCGTGTTACCACGAGTTTGCCTTTTCCTGCTAATACAAGTATACCTCATTTACTCACAAGTGTCAATACTTTATAAAAGTTTTTAATGAATAAAAAGCACTAAAACTTAACTCCATAGCGCTGTTGCAAAATATGCAGAAATACACCCTCTGGGCATAGGCAAGGCATTCGTAAACGTTCTCCCAGGCGCACTCGCAGTACACCTCACAAGTGAACAAGCGAATAACGACGCAAATATGCGTTTTGCAACAATGTCTCTAAATTAAGACTTTTTATCAAGCAAAGAAAACAGGATCCCTGCTAAAAGACAGGTATTTGTAAATTCCAAAAAAGCCTCTGCTTCTAATCCGCTTCTTGCCGCAGGAATCGGAGTCATTGTAATCCGGGAAACTATTCCAATAACAAGACTTACACCTGCCAAAATTAAAGCTATTTTTACTGCTTTTGCCATTTTCCCCCCCTATTTTTTAACGTATTCTTATTAAATTACCAATAACCAAGTTATACTGACAAGATACAAATAATATTCAAAATACAATAATCAAACAACAATTTATTGAGACTTATCAATAATTGAAGAAAGAATGCGCTTTAATTCATCTACTTCTTTTAATAATGGCTTGATTTCAACTTCCGTATTTGGATTTGCTTCTAAAATTAATTCTAGCCAATGAAGGCTTTCTTTCGCTTCCCTTCTTGATATCCTCATGCGTTGCAGAAAATCCTTCTTTCCTAGCGCATCGTTAGCCTCCCTATAATTTGCTCCAACTGAACCAGAAGCGCCAACAACCTGCCCTACCAATCTATCATTAATAGGACAACGAGATAGTTTTTTGCAAAGTCTAATTACAGCTTTTGCAAATTTTGTAGTTCTTTCTTCTAAATCAAATTTTCTTTGCACTTTACTCCTCAATTAATTATTTCTCTCACTTCACGATCAAAGCCAATTCAAGCTTGATCTCTAGTTTATTGCTTGGTCATTTGAATTTGGTCATTGTTTGGTAATTGTTTCTTGTAGCTTGGTTATTTTATTCCTTTTCCAGATAAGTGCAACTCATGCCTTTTATGGTATTTTTTACCTAGAACTATTAAAACCCCGATTACCCCGAATATCATTGATGAGTGAACAACCGTTAAAACCCCTTCAACCGCTGTATCATTACTGACTATATAAGCACTTAGCCCAAGAGAAAAGGTTATATAATAAATAAACAAAACCGCACCTTGCTGTTTTAAGCCAAGATCAACCAGGTAATGATGAAAATGATCCTTACCCCCATATTTAAGCCATTCGAAAATATTCCTTACCTTTCCCTCTTTTATTCTCATAATCGTCGTAAAAATCATGTCAAAAATCGGCACCCCTAAGATTAATACAGGGATAGCCAATTTCACAATACCGTCACTGGCCCAGTCTCCCTGAATCGCAATACAAGCCAGCATAAATCCCAGAAAAGTACTTCCCGCATCTCCCAGGAACATCCTTTTCTGGTTTATAAAATTATGCGGCAGAAAACCAAGACAGGCTCCTGCCAGGATCGCGATCGCAAGCCCCAGCGGAAATTGTCCCATATTATACAGAACCACAAAAAAGCAGAAAAAATTCAAAGCCGCAGATCCTGTTGCCAGGCCATCAAGGCCGTCCAGATAGTTAAAAGCATTAGTAATTCCGACAATCCAGATAATTGTCACTAAGTACTCACCGATGTCTCCCCAAATATTATTAGGAAGAAAGCTCACTCTTATTCCTGAATAAATAACAAAAACAGCCAGGAGTATCTGTATCACAAGCCTTAATTTCGCGGAAAGCCCTTTAATATCATCATAAACCCCCATATAAAGAATGATCGTTGCGCTGGCAAAAACAGGCATTACAGACAGAAATCCATAAGGAAAGAAATAAAAAGCAGTGATTGCCCCCACATAAATGCTCAGTCCGCCAAGAAGAGGCACAGGGTTTTTGTGGATCTTCTTTCGGTTAGGCACATCTACAATTTTTAGAAGCAGCGCCATTTTTTTGAACAAAAACGCACTGATATAGGTAAAAAAAAGTGCCGTAAAAAACGCCGTAAATGT
>JAZDHG010000007.1:0-16851 GCA_043806135.1 Candidatus Omnitrophota bacterium | reverse complement strand
TTCGTACTATCTTATTCTTTACTGTAATCCAATTTAGTTAGATGTTCATACATCTTGTATCTGCGTTTAAGTTCCGCTTGGGAAAGCTTCAGGAATTTTTCTGCCCTTTCCGGAGCCACGGTCTTTAACGCCTTAAACCTGGTCTCATTATAGATATAGTCTTCAAGTGGAATGCTCGGCGCTTTACTGTCAAGCTGCATCGGATTCTTGCCCTGCTTGATCAGATCAGGATTGTATCTGAACAAGGTCCAGTATCCTGAGTCCACTGCCTTCTTCTGCTGATCCATTCCCTTGGTCATATTAATTCCATGGGCAATACAATGCGTATAGGCAATGATTATTGAAGGCCCTTTAAATTGCTCGGCTTCAATAAATGCCTTTTGTGTTTGCGCAGGATTAGCACCCATAGCCACACGAGCAACATAAATACTCCCGTATGTCACAGCCAGCAGGCCCAGGTCCTTTTTAAATAAGGGTTTTCCCGCAGCAGCGAATTGAGCGATGGCTCCCATGGGAGTTGCCTTAGACATCTGTCCGCCTGTATTTGAATAAACCTCTGTATCTAAAACAAGTACATTGATGTTCTTGTCCTGTGCGAGGACGTGATCTAATCCGCCGTAACCGATATCATATGCCCATCCGTCTCCGCCGAGTATCCAGACGCTTTTAGCTACAAGATAATCTGCAACTAAAAGCAGCTTTCTTGCTTCTGCTTTTCCTTTTAATTTCGCTTTAAGCGCTTCTACTCTTTCCCTCTGCTCTTCTATCTGAAGATGCGTTGTCTGCTCAGCATTCATTATTTGGTCCGCCAGCGCACTTATGTCACCGGAGGCTATTTCCTTTAACAGCAGCTTTGCCTGTTCTACAAGCTGGTTAACTCCCAAACGCATGCCAAATCCGAATTCAGCATTATCTTCAAATAATGAATTTGACCAGGAAGGGCCTTTGCCGTCAGATCTTACGCAATAAGGAGTTGTCGGCAAATTACCGCCGTAGATAGATGAACACCCTGTAGCATTGGCAATGATCGCCCGGTCACCGTATAATTGTGTAAGCAGCTTTACATAAGGCGTCTCTCCGCAGCCGGCACAAGCACCTGAAAACTCGAACAGAGGACGCATAAGCTGTGCACCGCGTAAGGTCTCAACTCCAAACGGGTTATTCTTAACGGTTACGTCCGGCAATGATAAGAAAAACTCAAAGTTTTTCTTTTCTCTTTCGCGCACAGCAATCTGCGAAACCATATTTATTGCCTTCTTACCTGTAGACTGCTTGTCTGCACCTTTTTCAAGAGCCGGGCACTTATTTACGCATGCTCCGCAGCCGGTGCAATCTTCAGGTGCGATCTGCAAAGTAAACGCCTTAGCCTCAAGACCTTTTCCTTTTGCCGCAGAGGATTTAAACCCAGCCGGTGCTCCTTTGGCAAGTGCCTCGTCATATATCTTCATTCTAATAACAGCATGCGGACATACCATACTGCACTGAGCACACTGGATACAAAGATCAGGTGTCCATTCGGGTATATGCAGCGCAATATTTCTCTTCTCATACTGTGAAGTGGCCGTAGGCCAGGTACCATCCACAGGAAAAGCAGATACAGGAAGATCGTCACCGCGTCCGGCTACTATGGGAGCAGTTACATTCCTTACAAAGTCCGGCACATCAGCAGGAACTACATCAGGGATGGATATCTTGCTGGTAGCCTTGGACGGAACCTTTACTTCCTCAATAGACTCAAGAGCCGCATCCACTGCTTTATTGTTCATAGCCACTATTTTGTCGCCCTTTGCCCCGTATGTCTTTTGTATAGCTGCTTTAATCGCTTCTACTGCTTTAACAACCGGGATGATATTGCTGATCTTAAAGAAAGCAGTCTGCATTATCACGTTGATTCTCGCACCCAAGCCGATCTCATCCGCTAAATCAAAAGCCTTAATTACATAAAACTTAAGCTTTTTATCAATGATCGTCTGCTGCACTTCCTTTGGCATTTTATCCCACACTTCTTCCTTGCTAAACGGACTTGCCAGCAGAAATGTTGCGCCTGATTCAGCTGCAGAGAGCATATCGTATTTTTCCAGAAAGCTGAAATTATGACAAGCCACAAAATTTGCTTTTTGAATAAGATATGTACTGTTAATAACACCTTTGCCGAAACGCAAATGCGATATTGTTCTGGATCCTGCTTTTTTAGAATCATAAACAAAGAAACCCTGCACATTATAATCGGTCAACTCACCGATTATCTTTATTGAGTTCTTATTGGCGCCGACCGTACCGTCAGATCCCAGCCCCCAGAACATACCGCGGAAGTTTTGCAGATTCTCAGCTTCGAAACAAGCATCTGCTTCAATACTGAGATTAGTCACATCATCGACTATGCCCACGCTAAAACCATTCTTAGGTTTGGCAGCGGATAAATTATCAAACACGGCTTTAACCATGCAGGGTGTAAACTCCTTGGACCCAAGCCCATAACGGCCACCTATGATCTTTGGCCATGTTTTGAAAGGAGCTGTGCCTTTTTCCATTGCCTCACCGATGGCAGAACGAACTTCTAAATATAAAGGTTCACCGATCGCGCCCGGTTCTTTTGTCCTGTCAAAAACAGCAATAGATTTGGTTGTTGCAGGAATTGCTCTGATAAATGCATCCACATCAAAAGGACGGTAAAGCCTTACAATGATCATCCCGACTTTTTCCCCGTTTACATTCATTTTATCTACAGCTTCCTGGGCTGCCCCTGCGCCGGACCCCATAATAATAATTATCTTCTGGGCGTCTTTTGCCCCTATATAATCAAACGCCTTGTATTTACGGCCGGCTAATTTAGCAAATCTATCCATGACATCCTGGACAATAGCAGGGGTTTTCTGATAAAAAGCATTGACCGTTTCTCTTTCCTGGAAGAATACGTCCGGGTTTTGAGAAGTTCCTTTGATCGTCGGCTTATCAGGACTAAGCGCACGAGTTCTGTGTGCCGCAATAAACTCATCTTTTACCATCGCGCGCATATCATCAAAACTTACCTCTTCTATCTTTTGAATTTCATGAGAAGTCCTGAATCCATCCAAAGAAATAATAAAAGGAATTCTGGATTCTAAAGTAGCCGCTTGCGCAACAACACTAAGATCCATAACTTCCTGTACGCTTGATGCAAAGATTATTCCAAACCCGGTTGTCCGTGCTGCCATAATATCCGAATGATCGCAGAAGATTGATAATGCATGCGTTGCTAGCGTCCTTGCCGTTACATAAAAAACAGTAGGAGTAAGTTCACCAGCGATTTTAAACATATTCGGAAGCATGAGCAGCAGCCCCTGAGAAGCTGTAAAAGTGGTTGTAAGCGCTCCCGCAGTTAGAGCACCATGCACCGCACCTGATGCGCCTCCTTCGGACTGCAGCTCGGAAACAACCGGAACCTGTCCCCATATATTCTTTTGCCCCTTCGCTGACTTTTCATCTGCCATCTCTCCAATACCGGATGAGGGGGTAATCGGGTAAATTGCGCAGACCTCGTTCATCGCATGCCCGACATAAGCCGCTGCTGTATTTCCATCCATAGCATATTTTTTTCTCGCCATTATTGCCTCCATTTATCTTTTTTATGCCTTAAAAGGCTTTAAAGGAATCCATTCACTCTGGATTCCTTTATTGTTACTAGAAATTAAACTATACCATTCACCGCAACCTGCATAAAACAAAAGGGTTAATCATTAAAACGAGCAGTGAAAACCTCTGGTCCTAAGGGCTCTTCCCCAAGAAGCTAAAAGTATTTTTGTGAGATTATTATGTTAACACACTCGATTTGCTTTTGTCAATTATTTTCACCCTTTAGGATGTATCCTTAAATACCGGTAAACTTAGGGTTTTTAAAGAGGGAACAGCCGGATCAATGCTATAGCCAAAGGAACTACGTTGTTTGGAAGAGTGTCTTATCCATAGCCTTAACATATGCTTCTTCTTTTGACACTTTACCTTCCTTAATCAAGCTCAAAAGATAATTATCCATGGAAACCATGCCTATTTTCGCATGTGTATTTATTTCCGCTTTTAAAAGTTTAGTGTCTCCTCCACGGACTATTGCCGGCAAAGCGGTTGAGCGCAATAATATTTCGAAGGCTGCCCAGCGTCTTGTACCGTCTATACTCGGCAGCAGCTGCTGAGCGCAAACGATCTGCAGGGTATTAGCCAATATTTCCCTGATCTGGTTTTTTTTCTTACTAGGAAAAGAATCGATGATCCTGTCTACTGTTTTAGCGGCAGAATTTGTATGCAGAGTACCTAAGACAAGAATACCCATCTCTGCGGCTGTAAGCGCCAGCTCAATAGTTTCCCTGTCGCGCATTTCTCCTACCAGGATTATATTAACATCAGTTTTTAAAGCACTTCTTAGTCCTTGCGCAAAACTGACGGCGTCTGAGCCTATCTCTCTGTGTACAATAATACCTTGTTTATTCTGATGTAAAAATTCAATAGGTTCTTCAAGTGTTACGATTTTCTTTACATAACGTGAATTGATAACGTCAATAATCGCGGCCAAAGTTGATGATTTTCCGCTTCCCGTAGGGCCTGTTACCAAAACAAGCCCTGATTTAAGATCAGCAACCTGTTTCATCACTTCAGGCACACCTAATTCTTCAAAACTGCATATTCTAGAAGGAATAAGACGAAAAACAGCCCCGTATCCATAAAAAAATTTAAAATAATTAGAACGGAAACGCACTCCGCTATCGATAGCATAGGCAAAATCAAGATCTCCGGTTTGTTCCAATTTCTGCCAGTTACTTTCACCCGCTATTTCTTTGAGGATTTTGCATAGATATTCCTGGGTTAACTCCGGCATATCCTTAAATTCTGTAAGTCTTCCGTGAATACGCATCTTGGGCCTCTGCCCCTGTTCAAGGTGAAGATCCGACCCCTGATTTTCAATCAAGCTGTTAAACAAAACATCTATCTGTGCCATGATTATCCCTTATATTAACCATCTAGCCGGAATATCTCTTATATCCGATCTTCTCAAATTCACGTTTATTAACTGAACGGGCCGCTCCTTCTTCCCAGCTGATCACATCGTTTTTAACAAGTTCAATTAAAGATGCGTCAAATGAGGTCATGCCTTCGGCCTTGCCGGTTTCAATCACTTGAAAAACCTGGTCTAAATTACCTTTATGTATTAAGTTTGAAATAGCCGCATTAACAACTAAAACTTCATACGCGGCTACAAGTTTATCCCTTCTTTTTGTCGGAATAAGCTGCTGACAAATAATACCCCTTAATGATTCTGAGATCATGTTTTGCACAAGCTCTTTATCTTGAGGCGGAAAAGAATTGATCAGGCGCAGCAATGTCTGCGCGGCATCATTAGTATTCATTGTCCCCAGCACTAAATGCCCTGTCTCAGCAGCCGTAGCAGCAAGCTGAATAGTTGACAAGTCTCTTAAATCACTGATGAGCAGTATGTCCGGGTCCTGGCGTAATGCAGAGCGCAATGCATTATTCTGAGACATAGTGTGCAGACCTATTTCTCTTTGTGTTATCTGAGATAATTTTGGAGTATATACTATTTCGATAGGGCTTTCTATAGTTATAATATGCTCCTTGCGGGTTTGATTAATAAGCTCGCATAAAACAGCAAGGGTTGTACTCTTGCCGCATCCGATTGGACCTGTGATCAAAACCAATCCCTGAGACCATTTTAATAATTCACGGCATGTCTCAGGCATCCCGGTTTCTTCAAAAGTGTAAAGTTTATCAGGGATAAGTCTTATGGTCAAGTCAATCCCGGGCGTCTTATGCATTATGGAAACTCTAAATCTACCCAATCCTTCGATCACATGCACAAGCTCGATATCACGCCTTGATTCAAAGGTCTTTTTCTGTTCCAAGCTCAATAATAAGTCCACCAGACACCATACTGCTTCCTGGCTCAGTTTATCTTCCGTCTGCATTTTTAATATGCCGTTTATTTTAAAAAATATTTCTTTCCCGACGGAAAAATGCACATCTGAAGCTTTAAGTTTGCGCGCTAGTGATAGAATCTCTTCTAAAGAGTTGTCCTTGCTTATTCTCTCGGGCGCCTGCACCCTGCATTGGCCTTGCCCTGTTTTACCTATAAAATTTTCCGGAAGGCTGCTTTGGCCCGAAAGCATGGCAATCTCTTCATTCTGCTGCATATCATTCGTCAAATCATCCACTATGTGCCTCTTAATTTAAAATGTTCGGGATACGCCTTTATGCGTTTAAATCTGCGGTATATTTTTATTATACATCAAAAATAAGGCTGTTCAAATATTTAAAAATCAGCAAAGTATAAACAAATAACCGCCGGTTCAAAACAATAAATTCCTGAGCCTTTGCCAGGACAATCTTGCAATAAGCAAAATCCCTTCACACATTATACCTGCTGACATTTTCGACTTTCCGGCCGTGCGCTCAATAAATAAAATTGGTATTTCCTTTATCGCCGCACCTTTTTTACTCAAGATGTGCGACATTTCTATCTGAAAAGCATACCCTTTAGAACGGATTTTATTAAAATCAACCGCAGCAAGCGCGGATCTTTTAAAGCATTTAAAACCAGTAGTTACATCACTGACCTTAAGCCCCAGCAGAATATTCACGAACCACTTTGTTGTTTTAGAAATAATATTACGCCATAATGTCCTGTTTTTGATGCTTACCCTTTTTAAAAATCTGGAACCGGCAACCATGTCATGAGCCTTGGCAAAATGCAAAAATAAAGGTATATACTGCGGATTATGCGAGAAATCCGCATCCATTTGGAAAACATAATCCACATCAAGATTATCCAATACATAGTTAAACCCTTGTATATATGAACGTCCCAGCCCGGGATTTGCCTTTCTTAAGATAAATCGGATCCTGATGTTTTCTTTTGACATGCGCTTTGCGATAAGACCTGTGCCGTCAATAGAGTCATCATCCATGATGATAATATATGCCTGGGGCAAAATTTTTAAAATCTCTTGAATTATATTCTCAATATTATCTTTTTCATTAAGAGTAGGGATAACAAAAGCTGCCTTGCACTTTCTTGCTTCATCCAGATAATCATTGCTTTGCACAAGTAGTTTCTCTGCTATTTGGGTATCAGTAAGTATGTGCAGACAGACTTCTGACCTTTGCCAGATCATTTTTCCGGCTACTTTAATATATCTCTTAAGTTCCGTAAAGGACTTCAGCTGAAAAAGTCTTTCTCTTATAAGCCTGGGCCTTAAGTAAAACCGCAGATAAAACTCCTTTGTCAGGGATTCTTTTTCCAGTTCTGTCAATGACGACCATGGAGCAGGAAGGCGCTCTTTCAAGGGCGCTCCGGCAACATGTTCTCTCCAGAGGTCTCGGCCTGTCTTTTGAATCATTTCCTTATCAAGCTGCGTACCGGGTTTTGCGATTGAGCGGCAAACCTGTATGTAATCAAGATCCAGTTCTCTGGCAAAATCAATAGACTGCCTTATGCTCTTGAGGGTATCCCCCGGGTTACCTACCATAAAAAAACCCATCGGCCTTATACCGAATTTTTTACTCAAAGTAATGGCCCGTGAGACCTTCTCTTTGCTGATGTTTTTTTTTATATTTCTTAAGACTTGAGGATTTATTGACTCAATCCCGAAGTATATCTGCCTGCAGCCAGAATTTGCAGCCAGGCTAAGGATCTGTTCATCCACCAGGTCAACGCGGCTGCGGCATGACCACTCCAGATCAAACTTGCGTTTTTTCAGCTCCTGCATTATTTCAATATCCCTCTCTCTTGACTTAAAAAGCACCGCGTCAAAAAAATCTATCTCCCGGACATGAAACTCCTTATAACAAACCTCGATCTCATTGACAACGTTTTGCACGGATCGTGCATTATAAGCCGAAGGAATAGCACAGAAAGTACATCCAAAAGGACATCCCACGCTGGTAAGCATGATCGTAAAGTTCTTTCTTTGTGAAATAAAAGAATAGTATTGGTCATTAGGTAAGAGATGGCGTGCAGGCATTGGATAGGAATCAAAATCAATTCCTATATCCTGAACAGGATTAATGATTATTTTGCCGTTTTGTTTCTTATATCCCAGCCCGGGTATATGTTCAAAAGCCGAACCGGCAGCAAATGCCTTGAGAAAAGCCGGCAGCGTGACAATTGCCTGGCCGATAATACCATAATCTATTGTCTTGTGCGAAAGTGTTTCTCTGGGATAAAGAGACAGGTTAATACCGCCCGCAATAACAGGAATATTAAGCTTTTCCTTGAGATATCCCATCCATTCAAGGGCATCATGGAAATGATACGTTTCTGCTCTAAAACCCAGTATATCCGCTTTAAAATCTCTTATGCACCCCAGAGTCTCCTCTTTAGACAGATTGAGTGTACGCGCATCGATCAACAACACCTTATGACCATGAGCTTCCAGAATTGCCGCCACATAAGCTAGTATTATCGGCGGCGCTAGAGAAAATTCATCATCAACAGTGCTTAAGTTTTCTGAGAAAATCTTATGTTTATATGGGGAATGAACCAGCGCTATTTTCATGCTTTACATTTGTTGCCTTCATTCTACAGTATTATTCTATTTACATAGCTGAAAAAAGAGAGCTTAAGCAGCTCTCTTTATAATTTTTTAGATTTTCCCGCATATATTTATCCGCTTTATTTTCTCTACGACCTTAGAACGCTTATAGCTTTTAGATTATCCGTAGTAGAAAGTATGATCTTGGCAGGGCATCCTCCCATACATGTAGTGCAGTAAATATAGGTAATGTTTATGTCGTTTTGCGCCAGTCTTTCGGAAATATTTTTTAGCGCCCCCGGGGTATTTTCAAGTTCGACTATTATTATATCGTTTTCCTTCGTGTCTGTATAACCGCTGCTCGCTAAAATCTCAACCGCAGAAACATTATCGTCGGTTACGAACATAAGGCCAGCCTGGTCTCCAATATTATTAGAATATCCGGCGATAGCTTCTACATTAATACCATGGTTCACCAGGAAGGACGTCATCTTTGATAATGCACCTATTTCGTTCACAACTACAACAGATATTTCCCTGCCCAAGGATAAACTTTTAATCACTAAGGTTCCCTCCCCCTATTTAAATTTAGTCCGTTATTAAGATTATACATCCTTCCGGACAAAATGTAAAATAAAGATCTCAGTGCTTTCCTGCAATACTTGCCATAAAAAGGTTAAGGCCCGAGGGAAAGTTAGAGACAAAGTCTGAGAAAATAAAATCTGTCCTCTCTTATCTATAATCTATTTTCTGTTTTTTGCTCTCTGTCATCTGTAATTTGCAACCGATAGTAACTCGTAGTAACAATCCGTAACCATTAGATAAAACAGCGGGTAGAGAGACAAGAAAAGCATAAAACTATATTACTTATCCAAATATATTCTTATTTAAATTCTTTATTGAAAACGGGAAAAGCAGTATAATCATATATGAAATAGCTGTTGTGAAACACAGCTCTACACAGAATAGCACAGATTGAAGACATGAGATGACCACAGATTATCGGCGAGCTCTCTGAGAGCAGAGATGAAATATCTGCGATTATATCGATACAAGATAGTGTCAAATGAAGCTCACCCGGGCTAAAGCCCGGGATTTCTGAGCGGAATCCCGCAGAGTTGCTTTCATCCCCAGCTTAAAAGCTGGGGTTTTCAAAGCATGCGGGATAAAGCATGAAAGGATATGAAAGAATTAACTAAATATTTTTGACAATACTCGATACAAATAGAGGGGGAAGATATGTATAAAATGTTAGCAATATTAGTCTGCTTTTTAGCCTTAAGTCAGAACGCTTATGCTCACCCGCCTTCTAATATAAATCTTGCATATAACAAAAGCAGCCAGGCTTTCACGCTTACCATTAACCACCGGGTTTCCGAAAAAGGGCATTTTATCAAGCAGATCACCGTCATGCTAAACGGCAAAGAAATACAGTCTAAAACCTATGCGTTTCAAAACAACAAAAATATTGTTAGTTTTTCCTTCCCTAAACCAGCATATGAAAAAGGTGACGTGCTTTCAGTTGAGACAACGTGCAACAGGACAGGACCAATAACTAAAGATTTTTCTATTAATAAAGTACTTGGGCAGCATTAGGGCAGGCGATCAAAGATCCTTATCAACTATCTTTTAGAATCATCTTTCTTGGCCTTTGTGATCACAAGCCCGGAACCTTTACTATGTCTATTAAAAAAAGACAGCACTTTCTCTGCTTCATTAAAGGGCAGGCTGATGAAAGAGAAATTATCAAGAATTTTAACATCCCTGATGCTTCGCTCTGAAATCCGGCATTTGTCCGTTATCAATTTAATAAGCTTATTTCTTGATAAACCGTTGCGGGTTCCCTGCGCCACAAAAAGCCTGGTTTTGCCTTTTTTATCGACGACAGCCTCTTCTATTTCCGTATAGCTCTTTTCATTCAGCTCTCCGGCAAAGGTATACTGCAGGAGCGCGGCAAGGATTTCTTCCGGTGCTTGCTTTTCCAAAAGCTCTTTAGAAATATCGAGATACTCATTTTGAAGATGAGCCTTTCTTATTTCCTCAAGCTGGGATTTGATTCTTTGCTTTTTTGCTTTAATGACATCTTTTATATTCGGAAGTTTTGCCCTTCTTATATCTGTTTTTGCCTTTTGCTTTATATACTGCAGTTTTCTGTATTCAGACGATGTTATAAAGGTTATCGCAATACCATCTTTCCCGGCACGGCCGGTACGCCCGATCCTATGCACATAGCTTTCAGGGTCCTGAGGCAGCGCATAATTTATAACATGAGTTAGGTTCTGGACATCAATTCCTCTTGCCGCCACATCGGTCGCAACCAGAATATTAATCTCACGTTTTTTCAATTTGTTTAATATTTGCTCACGCAGGTTCTGTGAGATATCACCATGCAAAGCATCCGCATCATATCCCCGGTCAATAAGATGTTTGGCAATATTGTCGACATCAACTTTCGTTCTGCAGAATACAAGTCCGAAAAACTCCTCCTCTACATCAATAATCCTGCACAGTGCTTCAAACTTATCCGCAGTAGCTACTTCAAAATAAATCTGGTCTGTTTGACTGACTGTCAGCTGTCCGGGAGACGCTTTCAGCAGTTCATATTCCCCCATATACTGTTTGGCGATACGCAGTATTTCACCCGGCATCGTAGCTGAAAACAACAGGGTTTTTTTATCTGATGCTGTTTTTTCGATTATTGTTTTTACATCCTCGATAAAGCCCATATTAAGCATCTCATCTGCTTCGTCAAGTACCAAAAACGAAATTTTATCAAGGCGGAGGGTTTTTCTTTTTATATGATCCAGTATTCTTCCCGGCGTTCCAACTACTATATCTACTCCCTTGCGCAGACTTCTAAGCTGCAGGCCGATTGATTGCCCGCCGTAAATCGGTACAATAGTTAGCTTTTTATCTCCCTTTAATGAGTGAATTTCCTCTGCCACCTGAATAGCTAATTCTCTTGTAGGCGTAAGCACAAGAGCCTGTACAGACTGGCTGTTCTCAGGCAGCATTTCAATGATCGGCAGTCCGAAGGCAGCGGTTTTACCTGTGCCGGTTTGCGCCTGGCCCACGATATCCTTGTCTGAGTTCAGCATAACCGGAATAGTTTTTTCCTGAATAGGAGTCGGAAGCTCAAAACCCCTTAGTTTTAAAACATCTAATGTTCTTTGTGATAAACCCAAATCCTGAAATGATTTCATCTGTCTTTATGTATATCCTTCCTGTGGCTGGCGATCATAAATATAATTTTATAATACCAGTCTTTACAGCACAAAACAACCAAGCCGCGCAGATAATTACAGATGTTTCACTAATGATAACAGAGCACTCGTCGATAATCTGTGATGATCTCGTGTTTTTAATCTGCGTTATTCCGTGCAGGGCTCCTTTTTAATGGGCTGTATTAAACTATTTGATTTTTCATTAAAATAATGCCCGGAATTCATCCCGGGCATTATTGAGTTTGCAGATTACAATTTTGTTACTGATGCTGCCTGTTCCCCTTTGGGACCCTGCTGTATTTCAAATTCCACTGCTTGTCCTTCTTCTAAAGACTTGTAACCATCTCCCTGAATCACGCTGTGATGTACAAAAACATCAGAGCCGGACTCAGTAGTGATAAATCCGAAACCCTTGTGGTTGCTAAACCATTTAACTGTTCCTTTTGCCATTACTAACTACACCTCCATTCTTGATATATTATAGTAAACCCCGTTAGAAAATAATCTATTATAACAGGCAGCGAATTCACAACATTATTTATCCGTTGTCACCACAATTTTTTATCGTGATTTTCTCTAACGGGGTAAACAATAGCAGAAACAAAAAAACCGTCAGGCAAGTCTTTCTACCCCACGGCTATGAAGATTCCTACTCGCTTACTTACTACAGGAAGGAGTATACCCTAATAAATAATCCTTGTCAAGTAAAAAGATACTTTTTCCCCAGCTTCTTTAATCCTATAAAAAACCATCACATAACTACTTTTACCTAACTAGTAGTCTCCTCTTCTGTTATAGTAAATTGCTTGACCAGATCATGAAGAATAGAAGCAACCTGAGTCAATTTCTGGGCGCTTTCAGCGACCTTTTCCATGCCGGAAGTCATTTGTTTTACAGAATTACTGCATTCATTAGAAGAAGCAACATAATCCTTGGCTACCGCCGTTACTCCCTCTACCGAGGTATGCACCGCTTCAGCTTTGATAAGCTGATCCTTAGAAGCGATAGCAATATTATTAACCACATTGGCTGTATTATCAGTTGCGTTTAAAATTTTATCCAAAGCGATACCCACTTCTTCTATAAGAGCTTTTCCTTCTTCAACTTCTTTAGTAGCGATGTCCACTGATTCGACCGCGCTGGAAGTTTCTCTCTGGATGGAGCCGATAAGATGCGCGATCTGTTCTGCTGCTTTAGAAGAGCTTTCCGCGAGCTTACGTACCTCTTCCGCTACGACGGCAAAACCACGTCCTGCATCCCCCGCTCTAGCAGCTTCAATAGCCGCGTTCAAAGCCAACAGGTTTGTCTGTTTAGCTATACTGGTAATAACCTCCACAATCCTTCCAATTTCCTTAGATCGCTCTCCCAGCTTTCCTACCACAACGGAAACCTCGTTGGCAACGCTGGCAATCCGTATTGTCTTTTGAATCGCCTGATGAGACGCTTCCATCCCTTTGTGTGCCAATTTCCTTGCTTCTTCTGAAGTTACCGCGCCTTTACGCACCTCTTCAGAAACATCTTTTGCAGATTTAATCATGTGCTTCATTATAGCAGAAGTTTCTTCCGCGTCTTCCGCCTGAACGCCCACGCCCTTGGCAATAGCTTCAATATTTGTTGATATTTCCTGAGCCAAAGCGGTCATCTCCTCGACAAATGTTGAAAGCCCCTGAGCGAGCCTATTGATATTGTTTGAAGAACTGCGTATTTTTAAAACTATCGAGGTAATTCCTTTGCTTATACTGTTAAAAATAAGTAACACCTCTCCGACTTCATCGTTAGAAATATCACTCACCTCGTGAGAAAGATCTCCGGAAGCAATAAGGTTACCTATGTCTTTCGCGGCATTAACCGGCCTAACTATCAACCGCTGCGTAAACAAAAAATACATTAGTGTCCCGATAATCAGGGACACTAATGCAACGATTATGTTCAGAACCACCAGTTTATTTGTGTCTTTGATAATTATACTGCGCGTGAATTGCATCCTTAAAAAGCCCAGATTTTTCTTGTCTGTCTTAAGAGGAAGCGTTGCTTCAAAAACATCCTTCTTTGAAGGAACATCCTGCATGACCGCAGCATCCAGATTCAATATCTGCTGGTCAAAGCTAGTCTTTGTAAGGGTCTGCCCTTCGTCTCCCGGGTCAGTTGAGACAAGGCATAAACCACTGGTGTCCACAATACTGATCCAAACAACATCTTCGCTCATCCCCTTGGTATTATTTACCATTTGACGCAGCTTATCAACCAAACAAAATAATAAAGGATCGATCAAAGACTCCGCAAGACTTTCAGAAAAAATCTTAACCTTCTTCCCCTGTTGTATAGAAATAGCTTTTTTCTGCTGACTTACGGAAAAACTTGTAAGTATCACAATTGTAATCAGTAAGCTGCAGAAAAACGGCGCAAGTATTTTTAAAAATATCCTATTTATTCGCAATCAGTCCTCCATAGCAGAAATACAATAAGGTAAAACAATCCTACGTCGACAAACTCTCGTCTTTATAACCCTATTGCACTATTTCAGAAGCAATTTTCAATGCGTGCATCGGCACGGATACACCGATCTGTTTAGCTGTGTTCAGGTTGATTACCAGCTTGTATTCCGTAAAAGTACCTACAGGAATAACTGCCGGATTCTCACCCTTGAGGATCCTGATTGCCTGAGGAACATTTACAATTCGCGCTGTTTCTGTAAAGTTGAATCCTAAAGATACAAGCGCGCCCTTATTAACAAGCTGAGACAACCCAACAAATGTCGGAACCCTTGACGCATTAGCTGTATCGATCATTCCCTTACCGTATGGGGAAACTTTTGAATCTTGTGTTGTAACAATAACATCAACCTTGCCGATCATAGGTTCTGTTGCCAAAGCAAGCTTTTCAGCTGAATCAACATCCGCAGCGATATAAAATTCCGTTAACTGCAATCCCTGATCCGCAACCACTTTGTTCCATCCTTTTGCCTGCCCTGATGCGGAAGGATCACTATTATTATAAAGGATACCGATATTAGTAACATCAGGAAGTACAAGTAAAAGAGCTCTAAGCTGACTGTCAAAAGGAACCGCACAATGAGCGCCTGTGAAATTCGTGCCCGGCACTTCGTTGCTCTCTACCAGCTTTGCTCCCACCGCATTAGCTACAGCGGAAAAAAGAACCGGCTTCTTAACGCCTGCTTCTTTGACTGCCAATGCATTCGGGGTTCCGGTAGTATAGATGAGATCTACCAGCGGTTCCATTTCCTGTAATTTAGCAATAAACGCGCCTTTGTCGCCATTGGTGGCTATTTCGATGATTTCAATGTCCAACCCTGACTTAATAGCTTCCTTTTTAAGGTTAGTCAGAAACGCCTCTCTTGTTGCAGCATAATCCGGATTGTCAAAAAATACGCCTGAAAGAACCTTTTGCGCGGCAAACGCACTACTGCCTGATAACACTAAGGCAGCGGCTATTACAACACCCAAAAATAACCTTACTTTTCGCATTGTCCCCTCCTTTTTGTGGTTAAAAAACCTGGGGGAGGGGGTAGAGTTTCTTCCCCTCCCCCCCAGGTTAAATCAGTTCATTAGAACTTAATGTTCCATTCGTGTCTGATAAAAGTTGCTGTATCTTCACTGTCGCCTGAATAGTAATTGCCCGGCTTAAACAAAAACAACTGTGATTTCCAGCTTACGGTAGGGCTCATTGCATATCCAACTGTAAGATGCGGGGAGAGCCCTTTTACATCGCTGTTTGCTGTTCCCTTTTCCATAGCCATAATGTAGTCAATAGCCAGCGTCATACTCATCTTCTCTATAGGCTCCAAGGTTAATCTTGTTGTATACAGAGCTGTGTTTGTCCAGTAACACAAGCCGTTTCCTTCAACAATTACTACATAGCTGTAAAGTTCATTTAAATACGGATAACGTGACCAGAGCGGGTTAAAGCCTTCAAACTTATTGGCCGTTGCTGGGTCGTCTCCAGAGAGCCAAAGTCCGCCGACTGAAAGCATGGGAGCTTTAGCTACGTCAAACTTTTTATCAAAAAACAGATATCCGCCGAAGCCTTCCCAGGCTACTGTACCCTTATCACCGTCCTGGAGAGCAAACTGTCCTCTTACGGTTCCGATTTCAGCCGCATATTTACCAAAAGCACCTAATGTATTGATCTTAAGATCGCTACTGCCGACCGGCGCTTCTTCTACTTTATTCATAAAGTAAAGTTCGCCGTTAAGTTCATCACTCAGTTTGCTCTTTAAGTAAAGAACAATACCTGTTTCATCTGTTGTGTTCAAACTTTGTGCAAACGCGCCATCATGAGGTAACTTCTTGTCTTTTTTATCATTAGAAATATAAATCAAATCAAGTGTTTCACTTTCAGTAAGCACTACACTTGCTTTGAGTGCGTCAAAATAAATAGTTCTGGACCCATCGCCAGGAGTACCTTCAAATAAAAGGAAGCCTTCACCATAAATCAGGTTCTGTCTTCCAAGGGTTAAACTGACCGGGCTTTCCATAACCTCGTCCATTTGCACATAAAAGTTATCGAAATTAACCTCGTTCGAATCGCCTCTAGTGCTAATCGAGGAGTCATCCGGCAGAATATAGTTTCTGAACTCATTGGTCAGCATTAATTTAAGGGAATCAAATTCGCTGAATTTCAATAATGCCCATAAATTTGTTCTGGTTCTGAAATAAGTTCTTGGATCATTCGTTGTAACGGAAGAATCTAAATCATAAGCATTTACCGAGTCTTCATGCCGGATACGTACGGCTGCTCCTACACTCAAATCCGCATCTCCAATGATGTCATCAGCCTTGAGTATATCAGCTAACGACAATGAACAACTAGCAACTACAAGCACTACTGCAAAAACCAATACCCTTAATTGCTTCATACATCCCCCTCCTTTTTTTTCTTGGGTTGATAATCTCACAAAATCCATCTTGTTACTATCGTACCAAAAAAATATTTTCTTCAATTATTTTTTCTTTATCCCGCATGCTTTGAAAACCCCAGCTTTTAAGCTGGGGATGAAAGCAACTCTGCGGGATTCCGCTCAGAAACCCCGGGCTTTCCCCGTGGAATGTAAAGCATTCCCGGGACTAAGTCCTCGAAATTTCTGCGAAATT
>JAZDHG010000006.1:0-31366 GCA_043806135.1 Candidatus Omnitrophota bacterium | reverse complement strand
CTTTTTGCTACAGGAATACATTTGGCCATTAAAAGATGGAAGACCTTGTTTTTATATTGGGGTAATTCGGTAAACGTTTCATAATAACCCATTCCTTTGGCAATGACCAGGTCGCATGTACTAAGCTTCTTTTTTAAATTTTTTGTAATACTTTTTAGCTCTATCCCCACAGCATCATTACCGGAAGAGATCAGGCAGGGGAATTTTTCCCCCAAGAGGCTTTTTTTAACTTCTTTAATTGTCAGATCGTTTTGAATGGGGATTGATTTTACCACATAGTAGATCTTTACTCTTTTGGACAGGTATCTTATTAATGGCAGATCAAAATACATCTCTCCTGCGTTATCAGCAAAAAAAAGCATAGTTTTGGCTCTCTGGAGCATTTTTCTAAATTGAGCAGTGCTGTCTTTGCTGAAAAAGATGTTTTGCTGCATTTGGCGGGCAGTGTGGTTGATTTCTTTAAAAAAATCAAGAGAATTGCCGGCTGCTGAATAAAGAAGCAGATCTGTAAGACTGTTTTTGTAAATTTTCCTTATTTTAAGCGCAACTTTATGTGAGATATCCATTTCTACTTTTTTGCGGTTGCTGAATGCATCAGGGACTCCTGTGAGCAGCTTTATTCTGCGGTTTATATGTGAAAAGATCTCTGCCGGAACTTTTTTTGTGCTGAATTTTTGATCCAATAGCTTTATAATGCTTTTTTGCAGACTGCTTCTTTGCGTTTTTAAACCCGGGTTTTCTGAAATTGATAGTTCAAGAGCCAGTATGGATAGGTTTTTCAGGCACTTCAGGCATTCTTTGTGAGCAAGCATCAAATTCTCCTATAATTAAAAATAGGATTTTATTATATCAACAAAACCTCGGTTTCACAATAAAATGCTTTGCAATCAACTAAATGCCTTTATTTTTAAGAGGTTATATACTAGGGGTTTTCCCTTGCCGGTTTGTAAAAGGGCGGGTTTTTAAAAAAGTTAATTATGTTGCAGAACCCTGATCAATTTGATAGAATATTATTCTAAGCTAAATATTAGTAAGGAGTTTCACATTGATACCTCTGCGAGATAAGGCTAGGGCAAGGCGGTTACCGCTGGTAACGGTTTTGCTGATAATCGCAAATATATATATATTTTTGAAAGAAATTTTTCTTGGATCTGAACTTAAGGGTCTAATTCATAAATACGCGGTAATTCCTGCGGTTTATCTACATCCGGGAGAATGGACAGTATCGCAGACTATTGCTAATGGCACTTCGCTTGTAAGTGCTCTGTTCCTGCATGCAGGATGGCTGCATTTACTGGGCAATATGTGGTACTTGTGGATTTTCGGCGATAATGTTGAAGATAAATTGGGCCACTTTAGATTTTTACTTTTTTTATATATTGTGCGGGTTAATCGGCAATCTGGCGCATATAGTTACCAATATTAATTCTAATGCGCCGGCGCTGGGAGCAAGCGGATGTATCGCCGGAGTTCTGGGAGCGTATTTTTTACTTTTTCCAGGGGCAAAAATATTAACCTTGCTTCCGGTGTTTATATTTTGGACGGTGGCAGAGGTACCGGCATTTTTCTTTTTAGGTATTTGGTTCTTGATACAGTTTTTAAATGGATTTTTTACCCTGCCGGGTTCAAAAGAGAGCACCGGTAGTATGGCCTGGTGGGCGCATATCGGTGGTTTTGCGGGTGGATTATTATTTGCTTCTTTGTTTCGCATCAGGAAGAAGTAGTTTAAAGCTTAAGAAAGGCGTGCCGATGACTCAGATTGCACTGGAGAACATTTCGTTACTTACATATTTTATTGTGTTTGCATCAGGCTTTATAATTTGTTTTACACCCTGCATATATCCGATACTGCCGGTAATTGTCGGTTATATGGGGGGCTCTGAATTAACAACAAAAAGAGAGGGGGTCATACGCTCTTTAAGCTATGTTTTTGGTCTTGCTCTTGTATACTCTGCTCTGGGAGCAGCGGCCGCGCTCAGCGGTTCTTTATTCGGGACTTTTCAGAATAGTTTCTGGCTGAGTATATTTGTGGGGAATGTGTTTATTATTATGGGATTGTTTATGCTTGATGTCTTTCAATTCCCGAATATAAGTATGCATAAGGTGTGCAGGATAAAAAATACTATTGGTATCGGAAATGCATTCTTTATAGGCGCTGTTTCCGGTTTAGTGATGGGGCCATGTACGACGCCTGTTTTAGGGGTAATACTTACGTATGTTGCTGCAAAACAGAACTTGTTTTTTGGGATAACACTGCTTTTCACATATGCTTTGGGTATGGGCCTGCCGTTATTAATATTGGGTGCATTTGTCGGCTTGCTGAAAAAAATGCCCAAATCAGGCATATGGATGCTTCGCATAAAAAAAATATTTGGCCTTTTGTTGATCGGCGCAGGAGAATATTTCCTGCTCGGCTTGAGGTGATATGAGAAAATCTGCGTTAATCTTGGATTTTTACGCCTTGACGATGGCTAATGCGTATCAGCGATTTTTACCGCAGGCAGAGGCAACTTTTGATTTGTTTGTTCGTAATCTTCCGAAAAATAGGTCTTTTTTAGTTGCTTGCGGGATTAACGACGCTCTTTCATATCTGAAAACTTTTGCTTTTACCAGGGATGATATTGCCTACTTAAAGCGATTTAACTTTGAAAATGATTTCCTGATATTTTTGAGCCGCATTAAATTCAGCGGAGATGTCTGGGCAGTCCGTGAGGGAACCTTAATTTTTCCCCAAGAGCCTATACTTAGAATAACCGCTCCTTTGGCTCAAGGGCAGCTGGTGGAAGCATATCTTCTAAATACAATTAATGTTCAGAGCGCAATTGCTTCTAAGGCGGCAAGAGTGGCTATTGTCTCCGGAATGCGTCCAGTTTTTGATTTTTCTCTGCGCAGAACGCAGGGGGCTGAAGCAAATCTGCAGGTTGCTAGGGCCAGTTATATTGCCGGTTGCAGCGGAACATCAAATGTTTTGGCCGGTAAACTGCTCGGCATAAAGGTTAAGGGGACAATGGCACATTCTTTTGTAATGGCCTTTGGCAGCGAACTGGAAAGTTTTCGCGCATATGCAAAAATTTTTCCGAACCAAACAGTGCTGTTGCTGGATACTTACAGTTACCGCCAAGGGATAAAAAACGCATTAACTGTTGCCGGAGAACTTCAGGAAAAAGGATTTCGGCTGCAGGGAGTGCGTTTAGACAGCGGAAACCTGCTCAAGGAAAGCAAAAAGATCCGAGCATTGCTGGATAAGCATGGTTTTTCATATGTAAAGATAATGGCAAGCGGAAATTTAGACGAATATAAAATTGAGAAATTAGTAAAGGCTGAAGCGCCGATTGACAGTTTCGGTGTCGGTACAAATATGGGAGTTTCTGCGGATGCTCCTTATTGTGAAGTGGTTTATAAAATAAGCGAGGTTAATAACGAAAAAATAAGTTTTACTCCGACTATGAAATTAAGCCGGAATAAGTCCACTTACCCGGGAAGAAAGCAGGTGTATCGCTTAAAGAACAGAAAAGGTAATTTTATAAAAGATATTTTGGCCCTGGAACATGAACGGCAAAAAGGGGAACCCCTGTTGGTGAAGATGCTGTCCAAGGGAAGAATTTTGCGGAGGCAGCCGCAGCTGATACAGACCAGGAATTTTGTAAAAAGGCAGCTCAGCGAGCTGCCGTCAGCTTATAAAAAACTAAAGACAGAGAAATCGTACCCGGTAATTATAAGCAGTCAGCTGGAAAAACTGATTATAGAACTTAGTAAACAGCTTAAAGAAAAAAAGTAAAAAGTTTATGGCCAACAGCCGATAACTAGTAGCTGATTACAGTGAATTGAGTTTACGCGTTAACGAGTTTGCGTGTTAACGAAAAGAAAAACCGAGAAAATAGTGATATTGATTTTTTAATAAGTAACTATTTGTAACCGCTGGTAACCGGAAAAATCTTAACTGTTGCAGGACAAAACAGGATTTCTGAAGGATTAAAAAAGGACTAAAAATAGTGAAAAAGAACAGTGAAAGCAGCAAAAGTAAAATATGTTTTGAAATAGAATTTTTCGAAAAGCTCATTGAAGAAAAACCGGATTTTGTAGATGTGCTCATCCCTCTTGCTGAAGCTTATACTAAAGCAGGAGATTACGGCAAGGGCCTGGCTGTTGATAAGCGTCTTAGTGAACTAAGGCCGGATGATTCCATTGTGCACTATAATCTTGCGTGCAGTTTTTCTTTGACGGGAAAGATAAACGAAGCAATCGAAGCACTGAAAAAAGCGGTCAATTTAGGGTATGATGATTTCGATTATATGAATATCGATCAGGATCTTTTGAATGTAAGGAATAATAATAGATATAAGGAGATATTCAACGGATGGACAAGAGAGAAAAGGGGTTAGAAGAAATGGAGTGGGTTAGCCAGTTTGATGAACTTAAAAGCTCTGCACTGAAAGAGCTTGTTAATATCGGTATTAGTCATGTAGCAACAGCTATCGGAGAAATATGCGGAGAAAAAATTGATATTTCTTTGCCGGATATGATTGATTTTTATAAAGCGCAGTTGGTTTCAAACAGTGCTAACGGATTGGTAGCAGCTTATCTGACGGTAGAGGGAATTTCCGATCACACGGAGATATTGATAATGTTAACTAAGAATGATGCTATGGAGCTCATGAATAATTTTGTTAATTGTGAAGGAATAGACAAAACTGAAGTGAGCAGTCTGTCACTTGCGGATCAAAAAAGTATTTTTTGTGAGATCGCAAGCGTTATTGCCTTTACCTATTTTTCCGCTGTTGATTCTATGTTTAATCTGAAAACTCACTGCGGAATTCCGCTAATAAGTTTTGGCGATGAAAAGTTTTCTGATTTTATTAATAACACGCTGAAGCTGAGTGAGGGCATAAGTATTAATACTTCTTTTTTAAGCGAAAATAAACAGCTTGGCGGAAGTTTTATGCTTATGCCTGATCCGAAGAGTATTGATGTGTTTTTTCAGGCGATTGGTCTGGTTGCCTGACGTTTTAAAGGTTGAAACATCTCATGTCGAACAATAAAAATCCACTGCCAACTGTAGATATTATTATTGAATACAATGGAGGCGTTGTTCTAATCGAAAGAAAGAATTATCCGTATGGATGGGCGATTCCCGGGGGTTTTGTCGAGTATAACGAAAGCCTGGAAGCGGCAGCCTTGCGTGAGGCAAAGGAAGAAACAAATTTAACTGTTTTTAATCTCAAGCAATTTCACGCGTATTCTGATGCCGCACGTGACCCGAGAGGACATACAATAGCAAATGTTTTTACAGGGCAAGGCAGAGGCGAGCTTTCCGCTGCCAGTGATGCCAAAAATGCGGCGGTATTTTTTCGGGAAAACCTGCCGGAAGCAATAGCTTTTGATCATAGAAAAATACTTGAGGATTATTTTTGTTTTAAGAACGGGAAGGAGCCTAAATGGTAAGCGTTACACTATATAAAATTATTATGCATGAGAATAAGAACGATCAAATAATTATCCTTAAAGAAAAAGAAGGCCAAAGACAGATGCCGATTATTATAGGAGTTGCTGAGGCTGCAGCAATAAAAATGAAAGTAAGCAATATCAGGCCTCCGCGTCCTTTAACGCATGATCTGCTGAAAAATATTATTGACCAGCTGGGAGCGAGTCTTAAAAGTGTTATTATCAATAAAATAGAAGGCAATACTTTTTATGCACAGCTGCTTATAAAAACTGCCCAAGATAAGATTATAAATATTGATGCGCGTCCAAGCGACAGTATAGCGCTTGCCTTGCGCACGGAAACTCCGATTTTTGTTGAAGAAGAGGTTTTTAAAAAACTGCAGTTCTTAAATGGCTAATACGACGCGGACCACAGCACTTAGATTAAAAGCACTCAAAAAAAACAGGATACTGAAGATTGTTGAGTCTATTGCGCAAGAACAAGGCAAGAATGTTTACCTTGTCGGAGGTGCTTTGCGCAGCCTGTTTGTGAGCGAAAAGCTGCAGCGGAAAATTGACTGGGATTTTGCCGTCAGTCATAATGCAGTTTTACTGGCTAAACAGGTCGCAAAAAAGCTGGGAGCATCTTTCTTTGTGTTTGACCGCTCAGGCAGTACCGCAAGGATTATTTGCAATAAAACAGGCCTTTTGTGTAAGCTTGACTTCAGCGATTTTAAGGGTAGAAATATAAAAGAAGATCTTCGCAGCCGCGATTTTACGATAAATACGCTTTGTCTTGATCTGCATGCTTTAATGACAGATGCAAAGAAAAAGGCTTTTGTTGATCATTTTTCGGCAATGGAAGATATTAAGAATAAATGTGTTCGCTTAACATATGAGCGTAACTTTATCAGTGATCCTTTGCGCATATTGAGAGGGTTTGTTTTTTGTGCTACTCTTGGTTTTAAATTTGATCATAAGTCTTTAGAGCTGGCTAAAAAGAGTGTCTACAGGTTGAAACAAACCTCGCCGGAGCGGATCTGTGAAGAACTGGCAAAAATTTTTACCTGTAATAACTCCTATAAATATGTTTTTGATATGGATAAGCTGGGAATTTTGCAGGTAATTTTCCCGGAAATATCGCAGTTATTGGGGCTGGACCAGGGAGAATTTCACCATTTAGATGCTTGGGGGCATTCGCTTCAAACATTGGCAGAATTAGAAAAACTTTTGGCGGTACTGGAGAAAAGGATCTTTAAAAAATATGCACGATGTGTGCATAAATACCTGAATGAAAAAATATCTGCAACCCGATCTCGTTTGTGGTTATTGAAATTAGCATGTATTTTTCATGATATCGGCAAACCGGCAACAAGGTTTAAGGAGCCGGACGGAAAAATGCATTTTTATACGCATGAAAAAGAGGGTGCGAATATTATTAAAAATATCGGGTACAGGGTGAAGTTATCTGTTAGGGAGATCGGCGTGCTTAAATCTCTGGTGCGTTATCATATGCGTGCAGGACAAATCGTCAACACCGTGCCGAGCAAAAGAGCTAAATTTAGATTTTTCCGCGATGCTGGAGAAAATGCGGTGTTGATCCTGCTTTTGACAATTGCTGACCGCAAAGCAATGCAGGGAGTTTTGAGCCGGAAAAAGAGTTTTGTTTTTTTTGAAGATGAAATATTTAATATGATTGTTGAGACATTTAAAAATAAAGATGCGGATAAGAGAAAACTGCGCTTGCTTAATGGAAATGAGATAATAAGTTTGTTAAACATAAAGCCATCGCCTGAAATAGGCATGCTGTTAAAAGAAGTAGAAGAAGCTCAAGCGCTGGATATTGTAAAAAATAAAAAAGAGGCAATGCGGCTGGTGCAGGATCTGTATTGCACTCAAAAAAGAAATGCAAATGAACATTCAGGCTAAAATCCTCAGTCTTAATAATGATGTTTTTTTGAAAAAGATAGAAAAGGCGTATAAAACAAGAGAAAACTGTTCTTTGTGTGCACATTGCTGCTCAGTGAATAGAAGTGTTCAAGAGCTGGGTTTTTGCGGGGCGGGAAAAGATGCCCAAGTGGCATGCTGGCAGATACACCGGGGGGAAGAACCTCCTCTTGCCGAAAAAGGCGGAGCAGGTGCGATTTTTTTTACGCATTGTAACTTGAAGTGCGTTTATTGCCAGAATTACCAGATCTCACAGCAACAGCAGATTAAGGATGTTCTGAGTCCAAAACAGTTAGGCGCGATCATGCTTAAACTGCAGGCGCAGGGTGCCCAGAATATCGACCTGGTATCGCCGACACATTTTTTGCCGCAGATCATAGAGGCGATTTATCTGGCAAAGAAGCAGGGGCTTTATTTGCCGATCGTATATAATACAAATGCTTATGAGAGCAAAATAACGCTAGACCTTCTGGCAGGGATCGTGGATATTTATATGCCTGATTTTAAATATTTTAATGATTCTTTTGCTTATCGATATTCAGGTATTAAAAATTACGTTAGTACAGCTAAGCAGGCAATTAAAATCATGTATGATCAGGTGGGCGACTTTATCGTAGATCGTGACGGGTGTGCTTGCCGGGGGCTTCTCCTGCGGCATTTGGTATTGCCGGGAAAACTGGCCGGCAGTTTTGAAGTACTTGATTTTTTAAAGCAGGAAACCGGAATTAATATAGGTCTGAGCATTATGAGCCAGTATTCTCCGTGTTATCAGGCGCAGGGCATCGATGAATTAAACACCAAGGTGGAGAGCACATTATACGATGCGGTAGTTGAGCGGGTAGAGTTATTGGGTTTTGAACAATGCTGGGTACAGGAACTCAAAAGCAGCGATATCTATTCCCCTGATTTTGAAGCATCAAAAGTTTTTAATATAGAGTAATGTTAAGGAGAAAAAAGTGATTAAAATTAAGAGGGCTTTAATCAGTGTCTGGGATAAGAGCGGTTTGGATAAATTTGTAAAATTTTTACATGAGTACAGGGTTGAGATTGTTTCTACGGGAGGCACAGCAAAATTTATCCGTGACCTCGGGGTGCCGGTAAGACTGGTAAGCGAGATGACGGAAAGTGAGGAGATGCTTAATGGGCGCGTTAAAACACTGCATCCAAAAATTCACGGCGCGCTGCTTGCTTTGCGTGATAACAAAAAACATTGTGATGAGGTTAAAAAATTCGGTATTGAACTTATCGATATGGTCATAGTAAATCTTTATCCTTTTCAAAAAACGATTGCTGCTCCGGAAGCTTCAATGGAGGAGGCGATTGAAAATATTGATATCGGGGGGCCTGCAATGCTGCGCTCTGCGGCAAAAAATGCCAGAAGCGTTGCCGTGATCTGTGATCCAGAGCTTTATGAACAGGTAATGAATGAAATGAAGAAAAATAACGGTGCGGTGCGTAAATCAACATGCCTTGATCTTGCTGTACAGGTATTCGACCTTACCAGTGCTTATGATAGAAGTATTGCAGATTATTTTCAGAAAAAGAAGCCCAAGGGGCAGATTAAGAAAACTCTGCCGCAAAAATTGACGCTTGAATTTGAAAAAGTGCAGGAATTGCGTTACGGAGAAAATCCGCATCAGCAAGCTGCTTTTTATAAAGAGAAAAAATCCGGATTCTGTCCAGTTGCCCAAGCACGCCAGCTTCATGGAAAGGAGTTGTCATTCAATAATATTCTGGATCTTGACGCTGCCTTAAGTATTGTAAATGATTTTAATATGCCTGCTGTAAGCATAATCAAACACAATAATCCTTGCGGGGTCTCTTTAGCAGAAAATATATCTATAGCGTATAAGGATGCTTTAGACTGTGATCCTCTTTCTGCCTTCGGCAGTATTGTAGGGGTAAACAGGTTGGTTGATCAAGCTGCGGCAGAGGCAATATTTTCTGCTGATTTTGTTGAATGTATTATCGCTCCGGGGTTTTCTCCTCAAGCGCTTGATATACTTAAAAAGAAAAAAAACCTGCGCATTATGGAAATTAATGATTCTATGAAAACAGGCGTTGCGGATACATGCGAACTGGATTATAAGCGAATAACCGGCGGATTGCTCATCGAGAATAAAGACAACATGAGTATATACAATGAAAAATTGAGGGTTGTGACCAGCAAAAAACCGACAGAAGAACAGCTGCGTTCTCTTTTATTTGCCCAGACAGTGGCAAAACATGTTAAGTCGAACGCGATTGTTTTAGCTCAAGGCACAAAGACGGTTGGTATAGGCGCAGGGCAAATGAGCCGGGTTGACAGCGTGATCATTGCTATAAAAAAGGCGCAGAACAAGACAGTAGGTGCCGTAATGGCAAGTGATGCTTTCTTCCCGCAAGCCGATTCAATAGAAGCCGCGACAAAGGCCGGGGTATGTGCTATTATTCAGCCCGGAGGATCTATAAGAGACGAAGAAGTGATTAAAGCCGCAGAAGAAGCGGGTATTGCAATGGTTATGACGGGTGTTAGACATTTTAAGCATTGAAAAGAGGAATATATATGAATTACCAGGAAGCAATAAACTACTTAAACTCATTCAATGATTATGAAAAAAACACTGAGTATATATATAATGACATAAAACTAGAAAGGGTTAAATCCTTACTGGAGAAGTTGGATAACCCGCACAAAAAATTCAGATCTGTGCAGATAGCCGGCACTAAAGGCAAGGGCTCGACCTGTGCATTTATCTTTTCTGTGCTCAAAGAAGCGGGGTATAAAGTAGGATTATATACCTCTCCGCATCTGATTGACTTTAAAGAACGGATTAAAATAAGCTACGAAGATGATATGGCCCAGAGCAGAGAACGGCTTATTGATCAAAGTGAGGTAAGTGAACTGCTTGAGGAGATCAAACCGCATGCTGATGAGATCAAGGGATTAACCTTCTTTGAAGTTTATACAGTATTAGCTTTTCTTTTTTTTGCACGCAAAGGAATCGCATTTGCTGTCCTTGAAACAGGGTTGGGCGGTAGGCTGGATGCGACTAATGTAGTTGATTCGCTTGTATGTGCTTTTTCCAGTATTAGTATGGACCATATGGCAATACTAGGCAATACTGTTGCAAAGATTGCATGCGAGAAAGCGGGGATTATAAAAGAAAACAGTTTAGTTGTGAGCGTAGCACAGCCTCCCCAGGCTTGGCGTGAAATTGAGAGGGTATGCAAAGAAAAGAATGTTAGATATTATCAGGTGGGCAAGGAGTTCATTTATGATGTTATCGGTCAAAATCTTGAGGGAAGTATTTTTGATTTTAAGGGGATCACTGATTCCTATCAGAACCTGCATATATGTCTTGTCGGTCCCTTTCAGACCCTTAATGCGGCATTAGCTCTGAGTGTAATACAGTTATTGAGTCAGCATGAAATTGTTATTTCCTCGTTGGCTATTAAAAGGGGGATGGAAAATGCGCACTGGCCGGGAAGAATGCATATTGTGCACCGGGATCCATTTCTTGTTTTTGACGGTGCGCAGAATCCAGCTTCAGCCCATGTCTTAAGAGCAGCAATTAATATGCTATTTATCCCTAAAAAATCTATTTTAATTTTCGGGGTCTCTAAGGATAAGGATGTTCAGGGAATGGTACCGTATCTTGCCCGCAGTCAAAACCTTATTATCCTGACCCAGTCAAATAATCCGCGGGCAATGGATGTTAATACTCTCGAGAAAAAAATGTTTCAGTTTAAAAGAATAATCAAAAAAACTAAAACAGTGAGCGAGGCATTGAAACTGGCCATTGAAAATACCTCCAGTAAAAATGATCTTATTTTGGTCGCGGGCAGTTTGTATCTTATTGGAGAGGCCTATACGGCATTAAAGGATTTGAAATTTCCAGAATACTAACAAACTTATACAATGCAGATAAATTCAAATGATACAATTGCGGCTATCTCTACGCCTACAGGAATAGGAGGGATAGGGATAATACGTCTTAGCGGGAAAAGAGCTTTACAGATCGGCGATAAAATTTTTCGTTCAAAAAACGGCCGTAAGATTTCAAAAGCTGCCAGCTTTACTGTCCACTACGGACATATAGTTGAAAATAATACTAATAAATCAAAAGGCGCAAGGACAAAGGTAATTGATGAGGCACTTCTTACTGTAATGCGAGCACCTCGTACATACACTAAGGAAGATGTCTTGGAGATAAATTGCCACGGAGGGATTGTGCCTTCTAAGAAAATTCTTGAACTTGTAATAGATAAAGGGGCACGCCTTGCCTCACCTGGTGAATTTACTCAGAGAGCTTTTTTGAACGGACGTATTGACCTGCTTCAGGCAGAGGCGGCGCTAAATATTATAAATGCAAAAACAGAGGCCGCGCTTCATCCTGCTGTCTATCAGCTGGAGGGCAGGCTCTCGTTTATTATTAATGAAATGCGCAATAAGCTTATTGAATTTATTGCTCCGCTTGAGGCAGCTATTGATTTTCCGGATGAATCAATAAGCCCTGTGCCCGGAGCAAAACTGGGCGCTGATTTGCGAAGAATCGCCAGCGATCTCAAGAGGTTTATTGACAGCGCAGACAAGGGGATAATGCTCCAGAACGGTATTAGTATTGTTCTGGCCGGTGCTGCCAATGTAGGCAAGTCAAGTATCATGAATGCATTAGTTGAGTATGAGAGGGTGATTGTTACAAATATATCGGGAACTACACGCGATGTCGTGCAGGAACTCATCAATATTAACGGAATCCCTGTAAGGATCGCGGATACTGCAGGGATAATGGACAGTTCATGTGTTATTACGCAGGAGAGCGTTACGCGCAGTCTGGCTTTTTTTGAGAAAGCGGATATGATTCTTTTTGTTTTAGATGCAACGCGAAAGATTAATAAAACAGATATGGATGTGGCGAAGAAATTAAAGAACAAAAAGGTTGTTATCGTGATAAATAAAAGTGATCTAAACAGCAGAATTAATCTCTTGCGCATTACAAAAATGTTTCCCCGCGCTCCCAGGGTTAAGATCTCTGCGCTCCGGAAAACAGGGCTGTCGTCTCTGGAAAAAAAAATAACAGAACAATTTTTTAAGGGTGAAAATATCCAAACGGATGAATTTATGGTTAGTAATTTGCGGCAGAAAAAATCTCTTGAAGAATGTTATGGGTTTATAAATAAAGCGATTTTGTTGATCACGGATAAGGGGTTTGAGGAATGTCTTGTTTTTGAAATAAGGCAGGCATTGAATTCACTCGGGGAATTGGTGGGGGATAGCATAAATGAAGATATCCTCGATAATATTTTCAATCGCTTTTGCATCGGAAAATAACAAGGTAAATTGAGATGAAAAATATTGCGCTTGTCGGGTTCATGGGCACAGGCAAATCAACAATAGCGGCGCTTTTGGCTAAGGAGCTTCAAGCGGAATATATCGATCTTGATGGTAAGATCGAAGAAAAAGAAGGCATGGACATAGTAGATATTTTTTCTCAAAAAGGAGAACTTTATTTTCGCAAAGTCGAAAAAGATATTGTCGCGAAAATTTCCCGCGATGAGGATAAGATAATCGCTTGCGGCGGAGGGGTTGTCCTGGATGAGGAAAATGTAGAAACCATTAAAAAAAACGGATTTATGATCTGCCTTGAAGCTACGCCTGAAGTAATTCTGAAGAGGACAAAAAATTATAAGCACCGGCCTCTGCTGAATGTGGCCGATCCTAAATCAAAAATAGATGAGCTTTTAAAAAAGCGTAAGCCTTATTATGCCAAAGCAGATTATACTTTAGATACATCTGGATTGAGCACACATGAGGTTGTTGCCCAGATATTGATCTGGTTAGAAGGAAAAACGTGAAATGATAGCAGAGAACAAGCGGTATTATATTGCTCTTAATATGATCAGCACAGTGGGGCCGGTTCTCGTTAAAAGACTGCTTGAGTGCTTTAGCGGTATTAAAGAAGTTTTTGAGGCATCAGCGGCCAGCTTAATGCGTGTTCCTGGGGTAAGCGGACGGATCGCTGCGGATATAAAGAACATACTGGGCTCAGATGCTTTTATTAAAGAGATCAGAGATATTAAACATGAAGGGGCCCAGGTTTTGTGCCCAGAGGACGCTTTATACCCTGCTCTTTTAAAAGAAATATATGATCCCCCGCCTGTTCTTTATGTAAAGGGAGAGCTTTCTTTGCTGGAAAAAATAACTGTTTCTGTTGTCGGATGCCGCAGGGCGAGTTTTAACGGCTTGCAGATCTCTGAACGCATAGCATGTGATCTTTCCATGCGTGATATTTGTGTTGTTTCCGGTCTTGCCCGGGGAATAGACACCGCTGCACATAAAGGCGCGTTAAAGGGGCCGGGCAGCACCATTGCAGTGCTGGGCAGCGGATTAAAATGCATATACCCGCCGGAAAATAAAGTACTATTTGATCAGATCGCCAGGCATGGTATGCTGATGTCTGAATTTCCTTTGAATACTTCTGTGAACAGGGGGAATTTTCCAAGGCGTAATCGAATTATAAGCGGGCTGAGCCTGGGAGTGGTAGTTGTTGAGGCGGCACAAAGAAGCGGCTCATTGATCACTGCAAATCTGGCATTATCACAGAATAGAGAGGTTTTTGCCATGCCGGGGGCAGCAAATTCAGTTAATGCAAAAGGGACAAATAAACTGATCAAAGAAGGGGCAAAACTTGTGGAAACAGTGGAGGACATTATAGAGGAGCTTAATGTCAGCGCTTATATCAAAGAAAGAGGAAGCCTGAAAGATCAAGAGGCGGATGTTAACCAGGCGAATTTAAACAGCCAGGCAAAGCAGCTGCTTCAGTTTTTGAGCAGTGAACCGATGCATATTGACTTACTTGTTAAAACCAGTACTTTAAGCGCAGCAATTGTATATAAAAATTTGCTGGAACTTCAGTTGAAAGGATTAATCCGAGAGATTGAGGGAAAAAGGTTTATAAAAAAGGAGGGATAGTCATGGAAATTAAAAACTATATGGAAATTGTAGTTGAAGAGATTGTAGAGCAGGAATTGAAAAAAATTAATCTGGAGGGGGCAAAAGACAAAAGGCGCAAACTCGATATCATGGCGCTTATACTTAACCGTCTGCCTGCCCGTTATGTAGTAACCGGAAAAGGCTGGATCATGACTAAGATCAAGGAAACCGAGGCTCAGTTCCAAGCCGATATTTTAAGGGAAATGGTAAGGGCAATTAAAATTGTGGATAGTAATCCGCGCTGACATATACTAAAAAATGATGATCTGCCGGGAAAACCGTTGAAATATGAAAGATAATACTTCTGAAAATTTTATAGAGTTCAAAGATTTAAGCCCAGAAGAACTGCGCGCTTTTAATATGATATTGAATAATATCTATCTCCAAAGAGGAATAGATTTTCGTCAATATCGGCCTAAATGTCTGCGCCGGCGGGTTGTTGTCGGAATGTACGATGCCAATGTAAAGGATTTCTGCGCTTATCTGGATTTTTTAAACAAAAATCCGCAGCAGTACGACAGACTGCTTGATAGGATAACCATTAATGTTTCGGAATTTTTCCGCAATCCTGAAACGTTTCAAGCCATACGCAAAAAAGTCATACCGGCGATAGTTGAGCGTAAAAAGAAGATTACCAGTTATAACATCAGGATATGGAGCGCCGGCTGCGCAACAGGGGAAGAGCCGTATTCACTGGCTATTTTGTTTAAAGAGACCCTTCAGGAGCTTGGACAGGATATTAAAATTAATATTATTGCAACCGATATCGATAAAGAGGCCTTGAAAAAAGCTAAAATAGGCTGTTACGGGTCAAATGACTTGAAAGAACTTACCGACCGTCAAACAGCTGCTTATTTCGATAAAAATGATGATAAGTACTGCATTAAAGACCAGATAAAGATGATGGTTAAATTTATGAATCATAATATGATCAGCGATAAGCCGCCTTCGGCTATCGATTTAATCCTGTGCCGAAATGTTATTATTTATTTCAACAAGGAACTGCAGAATAAAGTTTATGCTAACTTTCATCGTGCTCTTGTTCCATTAGGATTTCTTGTCGCCGGGAAAACAGAAAGCTTGATGGATGTTAAGGAGGATTTTTTTTCTAAAGTTGACTTAGGTGAAAGGATTCTCCAAAAAAAGACAGATAGAAAAAACAGCGATGAGAATATTTAAAAAAATAGGGTCACTGAAAATAACCTTTTTCATGTTGCTTGTGATTGCCTTCAGCTCAATTCTGGGGACATTGATCCCTCAGGGGCAGAACAACCAATTCTATATACAAAAATACGGATTAGAAACAGGGCGTATAATATTATTTTTCCAAGCGGATGATTTTTTTAACAGCATTTATTATAATATGCTGCTTTTTTGTTTGGGTCTCAATTTGCTTTTTTGTACAGTTAATAGTTTTAAGCTCGTTCTTTTAAAAGATAGGCGAAAGCTGGCTATCTTTCTTCTGCACTGCGGTGTTTTAGTTGTTTTTTTGGGAGCACTGGTAAGTAAATTTACAAAACAATCACAACGCTATACTTTATTTGCAGATGAAAAAGTTGTTTTACATGATGAAAACGCGGAAATTATCTTCAAGCAATTTAGCATGGAGTATTATCCGGGCAGTCAAACGCCCAAAGAATACAGGAGCCGGGTTGAGTTAGTCGAAAAGGGAGTCCTGAAAAAAGAATATCTTATAAGGGTAAATCACCCTTTAAGATATAAAGGGTTTAGTTTTTATCAATCCAGTTTTGAAGTCCTTGCGGATGTTGAAATCAGAATTAAGCACCGGAATAAGGTTATATGGGAAGGTTTCTGGGAGCATGGAAGACCGCTGCAGTTATCCGGAGAAAATACCTTAAGGTTTGAAATGAAGCATTTCCTTCCGGATGTTTCCGTAGATAAGCAGGGGAGGATATTATTGCGTTCATATATCCTGGGTAATGCGGCGATGCTTATAAGTGTTTATCGAGAGAAAGAAACGGTGTATGATCAATGGGTCTTCCCATCGGGTGAGAATATGGCTGGCCTGAACAGGGGAGAGGGAATTTTTGAGTTTGAGGTCAAAAGAATAATTCCTGTTTATGCTACAATAATTCAGGTGATCAAAGATCCGGGACTGGATTTTATCATGAGCGGGTTCGCCTTGATATTCTGCGGAATGCTATTACTATTAGTATACCGGTGTAATCGGGTTTTTAATCGGTGAAATCAGGTTCTTTCATTCCACTTAAACGAGAAAGAACCAATAAAAATAAAAGGAGATACGTATGCTGCGTTTAAGTTTAACTTTATTAACTGTGGCTCTTTGCTGCGCACTGACGCTTGCGGTTATTTACTATAATACCGCCCCGAGGATTGAAGAGCAAAAGAAGATGCTGCTTGAACGCTCGCTTAATTCTGTTTTAAGTGCTCATAGTTACGAAAAGTATGAAAACGGCATGGTCTATTTTGAGGCATATGACAAAGAGGGGATAGTAGTCGGCTGGTGTTTATCTCTTAGCGGAAAAGGATACGCAGGTGAAATTAATCTTCTGGTGGGCTTAGATACCAATAAGAAAATCACGGGGGTAAAGGTGCTTGAACATATGGAAACTCCCGGCCTTGGTTCGCAAATAAGCGAGGTTAAATATGGGCAGACGGAAGCAGCTTTTTTGAGTGAGTTCAGAGGTAAGATCGCGGAAGATATTAGGCTTGTAAAAGGAGAAACCCAAGACAATATACAGGCGATTACAGGCGCTACTGTTTCTTCGCGGGCTGTAGTTGAACTAGTGCGCCGGGGTGTTGAGGAATTTATTAAAATAAAAAAATGAGCATAAAACTTTACCCGATATTTCTAAAACTGGAAAATATCTCCTGCTGTGTGATAGGGGGAGGAGCAGTGGCCTTGCGCAAAGTAAAATCCCTGCTTGAAAGCAGGGCCAGGGTAACTGTTGTGAGTCCCGAACTATGCGCCGGGTTGAAATCATTGAAAAAGAAGAAACTCTTTATTCATGAAAAACATAAATACCAAAAAAAATTTATAAGAGGAAAGTTTCTGGTTATTGCCGCTACAAATGATGCACGGGTCAATAAGAAAGCAGCTGTTGATGCCAAGGCTAGGAAAATACTTGTCAATGTTGTCGATGTCCCGAGTGAGTGTAACTTTTATGTGCCGGCTGTGCTTCATAAGAACGGAATATCAATAGCAATTTCGACACAGGGGGCATTTCCCGGGATATCCCGAAAAATAAAAGAAGAAAATTGGCCTGTTTTAAAAAAATATGCAAAGTCTTTAAAGCGTCTTGCGGTATTAAGAAAAGATATCTATGCCTCAGATAAGACGTGCAAAAAGAAAAAATTATTTATAAAAAGTTTGATCAGGCCGGATGTTTTGGAGATGATTAAAAATAAAAAAAATTGTAATATTAATGACCTGAAGGCGTATTTAGAAGCACTGTAAAAATTTAGGGAGAAATACATGTATACACTATTATTCTTAGGAGTTCTTATCTCATATTTAATAAGCGCAGTTGTTTTTATCGTATATGCTATCAGTAAAAAAAACCTTTTTTTTAAAATTGCTCTATTTGCGGCAATTTTCGGTTTTATAACGCAATGTTTTACACTAATAATGCGTTGGCTGATATCCGGATTTCCGCCGATGTCCAATCTATATGAGTCAATGACCCTTTTTGCCTGGTGTATGGTCATGGTTTTTCTGATCATTGAGCATCGATTTAAGTTAAACATAATCGGTGCTTTTATTATGCCGCTGGTTTTTTTGATAACAGGATATTCTGCTTTGCTTGATGATACAGTTGTTCCGCTTATGCCTGCTTTGCAGAGCTATTGGCTGAGTATTCATGTTATGAGCTGTTTTTTAAGTTATGCCTGTTTTGCCTGTGCTTTCTGTCTGGGGTTTATGTATCTTTTGCAGGAGAGACAGCTAAAGTTAAAACACACAGGAAAATTATTGGATAGGCTGCCTTCACTGGAGATTATGGATACGATTAATCACAATATGGTCCTTTTCGGATTTATTTTGTTAAGCATAGGTATTATAACCGGCTCGATCTGGGCTCAACAGGCATGGGGAAATTGGTGGAGCTGGGATCCTAAGGAAACATGGTCATTTATTACCTGGCTAATATATGCAGCTTATCTGCATGCACGGTTGAATGCCGGCTGGAGCGGAAAAAGAACGGCGATACTATCAATAATCGGATTTGTTTGCGTTCTGTTTACTTATTGGGGAGTTAGTTACCTGCTTCCGGGATTACATTCTTATTTATAAATTAAAATTATGAATATTACAATGGTTGGACTTAATCACCGCAGTGCGCCTATTGAGGTAAGAGAGAAGTTTGCATTTGCGAAAACTTCATTGGAAGAGGCCTTGACGCGGTTAAAAAATGATACGCAGATACAAGAGGGTGTGATCCTGTCTACCTGCAACAGGGTGGAGATTTATGCCCTTGGGCTTGCGGATAAAAAAATAAACGGCGCATTGATCGATTTTATGGATTCTTTTCACAAAGTATCAAAAAGCAGTTATGAAAAATATCTATATACTTTTAACGGCATAGAGGCGATAAAACATTTATTTCGGGTGAGCAGCTCTCTTGATTCGCAAATACTGGGAGAAACTCAGATTCTGGGACAGGTTAAAGACGCATATTTAAAAGCCAGACAGACCGGCTTGGTTTCAAGGGTATTCCCCTTTGTTTTTGAAGAAGCTATAAAAATAGGAAAGCGTGCGCGAAGCGAAACTCAGATCGGCTACGGCGCTGTATCTATAAGTACGGCCGCTGTGGAAATGGCCCGCAAGATATTCGGGGCCTTGGATAAAAAAATGATCTTGATTGTCGGAGCCGGGAAGATAGGAGAATTAACTGCGGAATATCTTTATTCAAGAGGAGCCAAGATGGTATTGGTCGCCAACAGAACTTTTTCCCGCGCACAGCAGCTGGCAAAAAAATTTAACGGCCAGGCAATCGCTTTTGATGGATTCCTAAAGGCAATCATTGAGGCAGATATTGTTATCAGTTCGGTTAATGCGCCGCATGTTTTATTAAAAAAAGACATGATGAGTAAGATCATCTCAAGCCGTAAGGGCAGGCCTGTGTTTATCATTGATTTAGGTCTGCCGCGAAATATTGCCCCTGATGTAAATACACTGGATAATGTTTATGTCTTCAACCTTGATGATTTAAAAAGAGTCAAGGATGCAAATCTGGAGGACAGGTTAAAGGAGGCAGAAAAGATAGAAGATATCATTAATGACCATTTAAAAAAAATCGAGTCTAAACTTCAGGGATTGATCAATAATGAACTCTAAAAACAAGATCATTATCGGCAGCCGCAAAAGCCTTCTGGCTATAAGGCAGTCAAAAATAGTCGTAGAAAAACTGAATAAAATATTTCCTGGGTATAATTTTGAAATCAGAGGAATTGTGACCAGCGGTGATGGCCTTAAAGCATGGCCAAAAAAGCAGTCAAAGGGATTGTTCGTAAAAGAAATAGAAGAGGCGCTCATAAAAGGAGAGATTGATTTTGCCGTACATAGCATGAAAGATATGCCGGTTGACATTCCTGATGAATTGGAGATAGCTGCGGTTACAAAAAGGGCCAAATACTGCGATGTTTTAATTTCAAGAAAAGCAAAAAAGTTATCTCAGCTGGGAAAAGGTAGCTGTATAGGGACTTCCAGCCCAAGAAGAAAAATGCAGTTGCTTTTAATCCGCCCGGATTTAAAAGTTGCGGATATAAGGGGTAATCTGGACACGCGCCTTAAAAAGCTTGAGAAAGGGGATTATGATGCCATCGTTGTTGCCGCAGCAGGAGTTTTGAGACTGGGCTGGTCGGATCGCATTACCGAATACCTGGGGAATAATACAATGCTTCCAGCTCCGGCACAGGGCGCATTGGGCATTCAGATAAGAAAGAATGATAAGAAAATATGGCCGATAATAAGAAAATTAAATCATGCTAAAACTGAAATAGAGGTTACGGCTGAACGTGAATTCCTTCATGCTATGGGTGGAGGGTGCAGAGTGCCTATCGGGGCTTTAGCCAGAATTAAGAATGGCCGTTTGCATCTTGAAGCTATTGTGATCAGGAATAAGAATAATTTTTGCAGAGCTGCCGTTACAGGCAGTAAAAAATTTCCGAAAAAAACAGGAGCAAGACTGGCGGGAAAAATCAAGACTATATTAAATAAAAAGTGGAGAATATAATGCGGGATAAAAAAATATCGGTTCTTATTATTGATGATGAGCAAATTGTGACAAAAAGTCTTGCGGCAATCTTAGCAGGGGAAGGTTATGAAGTTAAAACTACTGCTTTTGGTAAGCAGGGGATTGAATGGCTTGAGGTTGGTTTTGACGTGGTCATTTTGGATCTAAAATTGCCTGACATAGACGGAATTCAGGTTCTAAAAAGCATAAAAAGAAGCTATCCTAATATTGTTGTTATAATAATCACCGCATTTTCCTCTGTTGAAACGGCTGTAACTATAATGAATGAAGGGGCATATTCTTATATGAGTAAGCCTTTTGAGGTTGAAGATCTTTGCGATACAATAGAGCGCGGATTAAAGGCTAAGGCCGAGGCTGAGCGCAAGGACAGGCTTTTGAATAATCTTTCTTTGCTGCATCAGGTGAATAAAGAAATCGAGGGTCTGGTTGAACTGAAGAGTATTGCAAGTCTAACTGCGCGTTATTTGTTGGAAATAACCAAAATAGATATCTGCGCTTTACTGCTTTTTGACAGAAAAACAAAAGAATTTTTTTTCGGTGCCTTGAGCGGGATTGAATATGATTTAGAACAAATAGCTCAAAAACGTTTTAAGCTTGATAAAACAATATACCAGCAGTTAATTGATGAGCAAACCGCATTGCTGATACCGGAACTCAAGACAAAACCGGATATTCTAAAATATATTCCGATGCAAAACCCGAAATCATTGTTTATCTTTCCGCTGGTTGCCAGAGATAATGTTATGGGCTTAGCTCTGTTTATCGGCAGAAGCGCGGTGTCTTTGAATGAAGATGTTCTGGAAACAGTCAAGACCATAACCAATCAAACGGCGGTTTGTATGGAAAATGCTAATCGATATTTACAGCTTAAACGCGATTATCTGGGAGCAATAACAGCATTGGTTACGGCAATAGAAGGCAAGGATGAGTATCAGAAGGGGCATTCAGAAGCAGTTGCGGAGCTTGCAGTTTTAGTTGCAAAAAAAATGAATTTGCCCGGCGATCAGATAGAACTGATCAATATCGCTGGTCTGCTGCATGATATAGGAAAAATATCAGTAAGCGAGCAGATACTTTTAAAAAAGGAAGATTTGACGGTAGACGAATTAGTAAAACTCAAAATGCATAGTATTGTGTCAACAAACATACTGCGCAAGATGGACTTACATCAACAGATATTACCCATGGTGCTTTATCATCATGAGCGTTATGATGGGTCCGGTTATCCTGAAGGACTGCGTGCTTTTGCTATACCGATCGGGGCGCGGATACTTACGGTTTGCGATGCCTATAAAGCCATGGTATCGGTTCGGCCTTACCGCAAAAGTTTACAACAGAAAGATGCAATTGAGGAATTGAAAAGATGTTCCGGAAGCCAGTTTGATCCGGATATCGTGGATGTGTTTGTTGATATTGTCGCTAAAAACATTATTTAATTAATGATTTATGAGAAAGAAAATTAAAGGTAAAGTGTTTCTGGCCGGAGTTGGACCGGGTAATGAGGCCTTGATCACACAGGCAGCGCTTGAATGTATAAAAGCCGCAGATGTGATTATTTATGATAATTTAATGTCTGGTGATCTATTAGAAAATGCCCCAAGCCGTGCGAGAATAATTTATGCCGGAAAATCACCCGGCAGACATAGCTTAAAGCAAGAGCAAATTAATAGAATGCTTGTTAGTTTTGCCGGTAAACACCGTGTCGTGGTGCGCCTTAAAGGAGGAGATCCTTTTCTATTCGGCCGCGGTTCAGAAGAAGCACTGGCACTCAAAAAAGCAAAAATAGATTTTGAAATTGTTCCTGGTATCAGTTCGGGCATGGCCGCGGCCTCTTACGCGGGTATTGCCTTAACCAAAAGAGGGCTATCCTCACAGGTTACCTTTGTCACCGGACATGAGGACCTGTCGAAGCCGGACAAAGATATAGACTGGTCAATGCTTGCCAGGAACAAGGGGACACTGGTGGTCTTTATGGGTATGAGCAGATGGAAGAAAATTGCCGCTGAGCTGATCAAGGGAGGCATGAAAAATGATACACCTGTTTGTATAATTCAATGGGGTACTCTTCCCCAACAGAGAGCAGTGACAGGCACGATTGAAAATATTGGCGGCAAAATTGAAAAAAGCGGTTTAACCAATCCGGCGATAGTTGTTATCGGCAAAGTAGTGAATTTAAGGAAAAAACTTAACTGGTATGAATCAAAACCGCTGTTTGGAAAAAAAATACTCATAACCCGGCCTAAAATTATGGCAGGACTTTTCATCTCGAAACTCAAGCTCTTAGGTGCACAAACATATGTTTATCCCATGATTGAAGTGGTAAAGGAAGTCAAGATAAAAGACAGGGGCCTGATAAACGGTATAAAGCAAAGTGACTGGGTGATATTTACAAGCAGGAGCGCTGTGGAGATCTGCTTTAGCATTATGGAAAATAAAAATCTTGATGCAAGGGTTTTTGCCAATGCAAAGGTTGCCGTACTCGGCAGAGAAACCCAGGCAGAACTGAGGCGCAGAGGTATAATAGCGGATATTATCCCTAAGAAATTTTTTATGGAAAGCCTTGCTGATGAATTTAAAAAAATCGATATACGGGGAAAGCGGATATTTATTCCTCACTCAAGACAGGGTAGAAAACTGCTGGTGAAAGAATTATGTGCACAAGGCGCGATTATCGATGAAATGTTTATTTACAGCGTACGCAGGCCTAATGAGGCAAATGCACGAACTTTGAGAAAGCTGATCAAGGATGAACAGTTTGATTTTATTACTTTTACCAGTTCAAGCTGCGTCCATCAGTTCATGAAATTTTTAAAAAAAGAAAAGATCTTGTTAAATAAACAAAAATTTGCCTGCCTGGGCCCCATTACTGAGCAAACGCTGAAAAGCTACGGTTTTAAGGCAGAAACTGCGGCAAATATATATACGATAGAAGGCCTTATAAAAGCGATGTTAACTAGCCTTGAAAGGAAAAAAAACAGGCAATGATTAATTTTACAAAACTCCTGGGGAGTAAGCCGACAGTGTCGGCGGCTTTAAAAGCAGTAAGCAAAAAGAGAAAAAATCCATTATTTATAAGCTGCAACGCTTCAAGCCCTCTGGTTGTTTTTAACTTAACGCGGCGTTGTAACCTGGAGTGCCGGCATTGTTATCTGGAATCGCAGAATATTAATTATAAAAATGAACTTAGCACCCCGCAGATCAAAAAAGTGATCGATTCTTTAGCAAAAATAGATATTCCTGTTTTGCTTTTCTCAGGAGGTGAACCGCTGGTACATAAAGATATTTTGCCGTTGATCGAATATGCCAAGGCTAGAAAAATCAGAGTGGGAATATCTACAAACGGTACGCTTATATCAAAGGTACTTGCCAAAAAGCTGGCGAGAGCAGAGATAGACTATGTGGGTGTGAGCATCGACGGCGGGAAGAGCCTGCATGATAGATTTCGTAAAATAAAAGGCGCATATGATATGGCGATAAAGGGTATTATTAATGCTCAGGAAGCCGGTCTTAAGACTGGGGTACGTTTTACCATAACCAGGGTTAATGCACCTGATCTGGCGTCTGTACTGGATCTATGCATAAGAGAGAAAATCCCGCGTTTTTGCATGTATCATCTGGTATACTCAGGACGCGGCAAGGGCATTGCCGATATTGATATCGATAATAAGACCCGGCGTAAAGTTGTTGCTTTTTTGGTCAAACGTGCTTTAGAATATAACAAGAAGAAGTATGACTTTGAGATACTTACTGTGGATAACCATGCAGATGGTATTTATATATATAATTACCTGAAGAAGAGAAAACCTCAGGTTGCCGCGGAAGTTTTAAAATTACTAAAGTTCCATGGGGGGTGTTCTGCCGGAAGTAAAATTGCAGATATCTCTCCAACAGGTGATGTGTTTGCCTGCCAATTCTGGCAGCAGGAGGCGACCGGCAATATAAGGAATACAGATTTTAGTAATCTATGGCTTAACAAAGAAGATAAATCTCTTTGCCGGCTGCGTTCTAAAGCAAGTAATCTTTTGGGAAAATGCGGGCGCTGCCGTTATAAGTCATATTGCGGCGGATGCAGGATCAGGGCGCTTGTTGTCTATAATGACTTGTGGCAGGAAGACCCCTGCTGTTATTTAACGGAAAACGAGATCAAATGAAAACATGGTTTAGCGAATATTATCTGAGCTAAGCCATTGATCTGAACTTAACCCCGCCCTCTAAACAGGGAAATTCAAAAAGGGAGGCATAGAGAGCGGAGTTTAATTCTCCCGCCAAGGCGGGATCATTAAGGAGGAATGATATGCGTCAAATTGCTGTTTTTGGATTGGGCAGTTTTGGATCAACAGTAGCTAAGACTTTAACTGATCAGGGCGTAGAGGTTCTTGCTATTGATTCTGATAAAGAAAAAGTTGAGAATATCAAGGATTATGTGGCCGTAGCGGTTGCTTTAGATGCTACAGATGAAAAGGCGCTGCGGTCTATAGGGCTTGAACAGGTTGATGCGGCGATAGTCTGTATCGGTGAAAATGTTGAGGCTAACCTACTGACAATTACTTTGCTTAAAAAAATGGGGATAAAAAATATTTACGGGCGTTCGGTTAACCCGCTGCAGGAAGAGATACTTAAAGCCCTTGATATTACCAAGATCATAAACCTGGAAAAGGAGATGGGAGAAGCTGTGGGGAAAAGCCTTACCAGTCCCAATATACAGGCATGTATGAATCTGTCTTCCGGGCATACCATGGCTGAGATAAGAATTCCTAAGGATTTTTTGGGGCGCTCTCTTAAGGATCTTAACCTTAGAAAGCGCTATGATGTTAACGTTGTGGCGATAAAGAAGCAAACTGCCGCTATTGATGAACGGGGACAGCGCATATTAAACGAAGAAATAAATGACCTGCCGCAAGCTGAGGACATACTTGAAGAAGGCGATTGCCTGATCGTAGTCGGTAAACAGGAAAGCATAACTTTGCTAACCAAGCATAATTAAGGATATAAGCATGAAAAGAGAGATAAATATATTATTCGGCATTCTGGTTGCGATATTTTTGACGATATGGTTTGTGGGAAGTGAGCATATGCCGTCTTTCTATAAGGATAGTTTTGTGCTTTTAGTCGGTATCGGCATAGTTGTAGCGCTTGTTATCCTGGACCGTTTTATAATTTTCAAGAAAAAACTTGAGCTTGCTTTAAGACATATCTTGGAAAATAATTTTCACACCGGCATCTCTATGCAAGGTAAAGATGAGTTTTCGGCTCTGGCGGAAAAATTCAATAAGGCTATAGACCGGATTAACGAATTCGATGTTCTGAGGGAACATAGGGTAGATACGATAAACAGACTGCTTTTAACATTAAACCGCAATATCCAAAACGGTATTATGCTTTTGGATATTAACTCCAGCCGGATTAAGATAAACAAGGCCGCTCAGGAAATATTCGGCATATCGCAAGATGAACTAAGTGTTGATTCAGTGATAAAGCTAGAGGCGAATGCCGAATTTAGAAAGATGTATCATGATATTCTTGAAAGACGTGTGAACACTATTTCTGCTGATTTGGAGCTGTTTCTGCCTATATTAAAGGCAAAAGCGGTTGTAAGCCTGAAAATGTTTTCCATAAAAGACAAAGATGAAAAGTTGAATTCAATTCTCTGTATTTTTCGAAGCACTTAATGTTTTAATTAAAAAATGCTTTTCTAAAAATGGAATGAAAACTTTTTTTTAAGGATACTCATTCCATTGCGATATCAATAAAATGAAAAAAACAATCAAAAAACAAATAGTTATGATGCTTATATTTCTGTGCCTATTTTTTTTACAGTTTGACAAAACCTGGGCTCAGGATTCGGAAGTTTACCTCACGCATTTGTACCGTGCGAGAGTTTTTTTTAACCTCGGTGAATATGAGCAGGCTATCAAAGAGTATACACAGGCACAAAAGATAAAGCCCGGGGATAAGATGACGGTTTTGAATATAGCGCTCATCTACAAGAATATGCGTTTTTATAAAAAAGCAGCAGAATTATACATGCAATTGCTTAAGAATGGTGAAAGCGTGATTTTGTTTAAGAATCTGGGTGAGGTTTACTTTCTTGATTCAATGCCGGATGAAGCGATAAGCTGTTTTAATAAAGCCCTGAAAATGGGAACAAAGGACGCGGGTGTTCATTTTTGGCTGGGACAATGTTTTGAAGTTAAAAAAGAAATGCAAAAAGCGGTAGATGCTTACCGGCAGGCAGTTGTACTTGACAAAGAATTTGCTATTGCTCATTTGTGTTTGGCGAATATATATATAAAAAACAAGATGTGGAATGAAGCACAGGAGGAATTAGAAAAAACAGAAAAGCTGGATCCAAGCATTAAAGATGTATATCCGGCTTTGATGTCTGTATATTTTAATCAAAGACGCTATGAGCAGGCCCTGAGTGCTTCCAGAAAGGTTCAGGCCGTGGACCCGGACAATGTACAGGCAAAGCAATATATCAGTGAAATTCATAGGATATCAGGCAAAGAATTGGGAGAAAAATTACAGCAAAAAGAACTCAGCAGGATAATAGGTTCTTTTGCTCAAAAAGTAGCTTTGAAAAAAGCACCCGATGCTCCGGTTGTAAGAGTGCATATAGGTGATGTTAAGCGGCTGCGTTTGAAAACCGGCGCGGATTTTTTCATTGAAGATATTGATTCCAAACAAGTTCTTTTCCGGGGACAAAAGGATAAACTTTACGCTCTTGAGCAGCAAAAAGAGGGCATTGCTTTTTTAGAAGAAGACAAAAATATCCTTGATTTCAAGAAAGGTATTTCCATAGCGCATGATGATCCCCGGTCAACGATACTGATTTTTGACGTAGAGGCGGGTAAAGGGCAGTACTGGGCCAGTAAAAGTGACAGAGTATACAGGGGAAAACTTGAGATTAATCCCTCGCCAGAGGGTTATCTTAATATAGTTAATTCACTTAACATGGAGGAATATCTTTGCGGAGTTCTGCCGAGTGAAATGCCGAGTTCCTGGCCTCAGGAAGCCCTGAGAGCCCAGGCGATTGCTGCGCGCAGTGAAGCATATAGAAAAATAAACCGGCACAAGGAGCAGGGATATGATTTCTGCTCAGGAGTTCATTGCCAGGCTTATAACGGGGCTAAAGTAGAAACAGAAGTAACTAATGCGGCTGTAGATTCCACAACCGGTCTGGTTGCTGTTTATAATGGAAAGCCTATCGATGCCGTATACAGCAACAGCTGCGGAGGGCATACGCAGGGCAATATTTTCGGTGAACGTATTGCGGTGCCATATTTAATGCACAAACAGGATTCATTGCTGCCGACAGGATTCTTTTTCCCTTTGTCTGCTCTGGAGCTTGAAGACTGGCTTGGATCAGATCGGGTCAGCGTATTTTGCAATAACAAGGCATTTTCGCGCAAAAGTAATTTCCGCTGGCAAAGATTATACACAAGGGGTCAGTTGGAAGAATTAATAAATAAAAAAAAGGATATCGGCAGACTGATCTCAATTAATATAAAAGAGAGACATCCTTCCTCGCATGTGCACAGCATTAAGATAAAAGGCAGTAAGGGAGAATATATTATTGAAAAAGAACTTAATATCCGCGAACTTCTGGGTGATCTTCGCAGCGCTATGTTTAACATAGATGTTAAACTCGATAAAAATGGGGCAGCAGAGTCCTTTTTGTTCTATGGGGGCGGCTGGGGGCACGGTGTGGGTATGTGCCAGGTGGGAGCAGCGACAATGGCCCAAAGAGGATTTGATTTCCGGGAGATCCTGGAATTCTATTATACAGACATAACGATAGAGAAGCTCTATTGAACTTAAAATTAAGTACTAATGTCCGAAGGTTCTTTTAAGTAATAGCTTGAATATTAGCCGTAAAACTGAAATATAAGGTAAAATTTATTGTGCAGATAGAAAAAGATAATGATTAAATGCACGAAATAAACTTTGTTAACAGGCGCTGAAAATTACTTTGTTTTCCGCCGACGCCGGGGAGAATATTTTAGGTGGATAAGCTATGGCGGACTCCGAGCTGATCCCGCCTTGGCGGGGTAAATCCGCCAAAATAATTTTACAGCACTTGTTCACGAGAATGTTTTCTTTTAAAAATATGCGGACAGCTGTGAAGAGAATGTTGATTTTGTTGCAAACAAATTTGCAATACAATATAATAGGAACATTATGAAAAGAACGAGTCTGGTTAAGATGAAAGCAAGGGAAACAGGAACTATTGTTGATATTGAGGGCGGAAGTATTTTTGAAAAACGACTGGCGGTAATGGGTATCAATGTCGGCAAGCATGTTACTAAGCTTAGTGCATTTGTTATGCGCGGCCCTGTGGCGATAAAAGTCGGACGGACAGTGGTTGCACTGGGATACGGGATGGCTGCAAAAGTATGGGTAATTCCGAACAAAAAGTAAAAAAGATTGCTCTTATCGGCAATCCCAATGTAGGTAAAAGTGTTTTATTTTCACGCCTGACCGGGGTACGCGTGCTTGCATCCAATTATCCGGGTACAACCGTGGAATTCTTAAAAGGCAAAGTTACGCTTGAAGGCGATCAGCTGGAAATGGTCGATCTTCCCGGTACATACAGCCTTGAACCAAGCGCTCCTGCGGAAGAAGTAGCCGTGAAGATGCTTACCGATGTTGACATGGTTATTAATGTTGTGGATGCCACAAACCTTGAGCGCAATCTCTATCTTACGATGGAACTTCTGGAGACAAAACACCCCCTTATCATCGCTTTGAACATGGCCGATGAACTTAAGCACCGGGGGATTTCGATTAACGAGAAAGAGCTTGAAAAACTGCTGGGAGTAAAGGTTACCCTTACCAGCGGGATTACCGGTATCGGCATAAAGCAATTAAAAGAAAATATTGGCAAGGCAAAACCAGGCAATGTTAAAGCCCGTACGCATCAACAGCGTTGGATCGAGATCGGAACAATTGTTGACAGAATTCAGCAGCTTAGCCACAGACATCACACCTTTCTTGAAATTCTGGAAGACGCATCTGTTAATCACGGGTGGGGTTTTGTTATCGCTGCCGGGGCGGTATTTGCCAGTTTCAAATTTGTGCGTTTTATCAGCGAAGGGTTGATCAATTATGTGCTTGATCCGTTTTTTAACTATCTGGATTTACCGCTGCTTGAGTATTTGAGCACATTTTTGGGAGCGGAAGGTTTTATTCATAATATCCTGATCGGGCATATAATTGACGGAAAAATAGATTTTCAGCAGTCAATGGGGGTATTGACAACAGCGCCTTATGTTGAACTAGTAATGGTGCTGCCGTATGTACTGGCATTTTATCTGCTCTTGAGTTTTCTTGAAGACAGCGGTTATATCCCAAGGCGTGCGCTTTTGCTTGATAATATTATGCATAAATTGGGCTTGCATGGTTTTGCCATCATTCCGGTTTTATTGGGATTCGGATGCAATGTCCCGGGGATTTTAGGTACAAGAATTCTGGAAAGTAAAAGAGAACGCTTTATTGCTTCCACCCTCATTTCTATAGGTGTGCCCTGTGCCGCATTACAGGCAATGATCGTGGGAATTTTAGGAAAATTTGGCGGCAGTTATGTTGCGCTTGTATACGGAGTGCTTTTTATAGTATGGCTTTTTCTGGGGGCGGCAATGAATTATTTTTTAAAAGGCTACAGCCCGGAATTATTCCTTGAAATCCCTCCGTACCGTTTGCCATCATTGAAGATGGTGTTTAAAAAGGTTTTTTACAGGATCAGGGGTTTTATTATCGAAGCAATGCCGGTGGTCTTAGCCAGTGTCCTGATTATTAATATACTGCAGCAGATGCGCATATTTGAATTTATCTCAGGAATTTTCGGGCCTGTTTTAAGCTTTGTTTTCGGTTTGCCTAAGGAGGCAATATGGGTGCTGATTGTCGGGTTACTGCGTAAGGATATTGCCGCGGGAATGCTGATCCCTTTAAATTTAACTATAAAACAGCTGGTTGTTGCATGTGTCGTGCTTTCCATTTCATTCCCCTGCATAGCGACTTTTGTTATTTTTTTGAAAGAGCTGGGAACGAAACGCTTAATTCAGGCGGCACTGATCCTGGCGGCAATTACAATTTTTGTCGGCGGCATACTAAACGCGTTGTTATAGAAAGTCAAGGGTATGAGAAAAAAAATATTTAAAATTTTTTCATTGGGGAAGATCATAAGTATATTATTTGTGGTGTTTGTGCTTTTAATCGTAAGCGGTCTGTTTATTGCCAGGTTTCATTTATCTTCTTATAGATTTTTCAGCGACCGGCGTCTGGTTGCGATCGTCGAATGCGAGCATTTAAAAAAGTCTTCCGGACCTGTTCTCAATGTTGAGTTTTTCCCGGGATCCAAAGAAGCTCAGAAAAGAACATTTTTGTTTAACGCTGATGAATGGGTTATTGAAAGCAGGATTGTGCAATGGAAATCTTTTTTTGGCATTACGGGAGCCAGGAGCTATTTTCAGCTGGAGCGTCTCAGCGGACGATACCTTGATATTGAAAAGGAAAAGACCATGCCCAGGATCGTCTATGCTTTATCCAGCCCGGACAAGATCTGGGAAGTGCTTTATAAATTTCAAAAGCTGATACCGTTTATAGAGGCTGTTTACGGCAATAGTGCCTTTGTGCGTTTTGAGGCCGGGAAAAAATTTCATGTTTATGTTACAAATTCCGGATTAATGATCAAGGATATGACCCAGCCCAAAAAAAGAAGTTTCTGGTTTATTGGTTAGCTTTTTTTTGGGTCATTCCTTAATTAAGTTGAATAGTTTTCTATAGC
>JAZDHG010000005.1:0-39226 GCA_043806135.1 Candidatus Omnitrophota bacterium | reverse complement strand
ATGGACGGCCTCATTAACTCATATTGATATATTTATCCATCTCTATATAAATATACCCTAAATAGTTTTGTTTGTCAAGAGCCTTAAGTAAAATTGTTTACAATTATCAGCAGATCTAGTTCTCTTTTTAATTTTATATTTAACTTTTACTGTTCGTATTATTAAATATATTATATAGAAAACCAGATATAAAACAAGGAAAAAGGAAATTGGCTGATAGCTTATGGTTAATAGTTGATGGGAAAAAATTAAAAGACAAAAGTAGGGGCTGTGCCTGCCCCAGATAAAACGTCCCCCAGCCCATGTTTCTTTTGTACGGACAAAAGAAACATGGAAAAGAAAAACCGCCCCTATGAAACAGCACTACTTTTCTAATAAGTTAGCCTCATGGGTTCATCCCGCCTTGGCGGGATAAACTGCCGAAAAGGCAATCCTGCCTTACGGCGCTGCGGCATCCTGCCTTCGCCCATTCGCCTAACTTAAAGAAAAATAAAGTGCTTGGTTTCAAAGGGGGAATAAAAAATAAAGGAACTCCAATAAAAAGGTTTTAATGGGCAAAAAATTTAAGGAAAGGAGGAGAGGCTGGGATACTTACAGATGGGTTAGAGTAAACTGCTCTCCAACAACGAGTTATGACTTAAGTTGTTGCAACACAATGAAGTTATGTTTTTACAAGTTTATACAAGATTTTACAAGTTCAAACAACAATTTCACTTTAGTTAGGCACTATTTGGACACTTATACAATTTATCTATTCTTCCCCTGTGTCATTTTGATCTAATATTAATGGCTCCGCTTTCTGTTTTACAAGAGCTACGAGCTGCGATTCTAAATCTTTAGCATTATCTTTAGCCCACTGCTTTTTTTGCTCATCGTTGTACAGTTTAATGCTCTTTTGGGTCAGAGGGTTCCCCTCTATTTCTCCATCTGGAGTTGGTAGCATTTGAGGTAATATCAAAGGCAACACAATCTGCAAAAGGTTAACCTCATTCTCCATTCTAATCAGCGTATCTCCTCTTCTGATTTCAGCAACAGCTCCTCCAACTTGCCCCCTTGACTTAAATGCCAAAATAGCAGCTACTACAAAAAATGCCACTATAAATAAAAGGCCCAAACTAAAGCAAAAAGTTTGGAATGGAAGGTTTTCAAAATTATCTATTACAAATTTTAGAAACCATATAGAAATACCAAGCATAAGCAACAAAATCATTACTGTTTGTGAAAACACTCCTGATAGCATTGCTTTAAAGTCTGTTTTTATCATATATTTATTCTATGGTTATAGTCCCATCTGTATTCAGCATTGCACTGACTTTCTCCCCTGTGCCAGTGCTCTTGTATAATTGTAGTATTTTCCGAGCAGCTCCTTCAAAGATCACTTGGGTTGAACCATCAAAGACACAGTCCTTAAACTTAAATGTTCCCTTGGATGTATGAAGTTTACAATTATCAAATCTACATCCATAAAAAACATATCCGTCTATATCAATCCTTTTACCTCTAAAATATAAGTTTGTTTTTGTAAAACTTAACGGTTTTTTTATTAACAACGACGATAATAAAGAAGATGAAGATGAGGATGAAGATGAAGATGGAGTGGGCGTACCTGCTAAAAATTTACTTAAGCTGGAAGCAGCATCCTGTTTTTCTAATTGTGACTTAGCCGCTTCTCTGACAATGTCCATTAAATGATTAAATTCGGGAGTGTCTGCCATTTTAACCTTTTATCGTATATAATAATTGCTTGTCCTTTGTGCGCTTATTACTTTTATTATAAAATATCTACTTGTTAAAGTAAAGTATTTTATACTTTTGAAATATAGCTTTTTTTCCCCTGTCTTTCTCTGTTTTTTACCCACTTTATTAAGGCCGAGTCTCTGAATCTTACCTTCGTCCCCAGTTTAATATGCGGCACAAATCCATAATGAACCCACTTGTAAACCAAAGCAGGGGTGACTTGAAGCATCTCACAAACTTTAGGAACTGTTAAAAATTTTTCCATGGTTTAGAATGTTTAGCTCTTAATCCTTTAAGTGTAAGTCCTTTTAATTTAATAAGATACCAATTAAATTACCATTCCCTGTCCACAAATCGCCTTTATCTTCCGTTCCCCCTTTGAAACCAAGCGGTATTTTTTCTATGATTTTAGGCGAATAGCCGAAAGCATGGATGCCGGAGTGCCGCCGAAGCAGGATTGCTGAGTCGGCAATGCTCCGCCCAGGGCGGAGCAGCAATGAGACTAAAACATAAGAAAAAAATCGCTGTTTCTCTGGGGGTGGTTTTCCTTTGCTTCATTTCCTTTTGACGCCAAAAGGAAATGAAGTCTGGGGTTTAAGGGGCGGAACAGCCCCTGCTTCAAAAATAAGCTAAAACAATGAAAAATTTTCAAGGAAGATTAAACGTGAGACAAAAGTGTTTAAAACACTTTTATCTCATATATTACGAAAAATGCTTCTTTATATAATCTCCTAAAAGCTTAGTAGCCTCATCTTTGCACCGGCCGCAGACCGTGCCCAGCTTTGTGTGCTCCTGAAGCTCAAGATATGTACGCACCCCTTCTAATACCACGTCCTCTATTTCATGGTCGGTAACATTCATGCACTGGCAGATCGTCTTCGCCTTATCTTCTTTTATTTTCTGGGGCATATTATTGCGCATGTAATAATCGTTTATGGCAGCACGCATTGCTTTATCCCCCAGAACAGAGCAATGTATCTTGTGTTCAGGAAGTCCTCCCAGTTTTTTGGCGATATCCTTTGGAGAGATATTGAATGCCTGCTCAAGGGTCATCCCTTTTACGGCTTCAGACAAAAGAGATGTGCTGGCAATAGCGCTTGCACAGCCGTAGGTTTTCCAGCGGCAGTCAGTCAGGATTTTTTTCTTTTTATCAACTTTTATGGCAAACATCATCTCATCCCCGCATTTGACATTCCCCACTGTCCCCTTGCCGTCTTCGACAAAGCCTTCCTTATCATCTAAAACATTCTTCGGGTTCATGAAATGCTCTTTAACAATATCAGAATACACCCAATTTGATTGTTCGCTCATTATTACTCTCCATTTTATATATAGTTACAAAAGGTTACAAGTGGTTAATAAATGTTACTACTGGTTACTTGTGCTCTGAGAAAAATTAAGCAGATAAAACAGGCCACAGATTGCAACCCTCGGTAACCGTTAGTAACTCCTCGTAACTTTTAGTAACCATTAGTAACCAAAAGATTTTTATTTTATATATACCGTCGACATCGCTCTTAATTTTTTGATTATGCCAGTAGTTTTTTCAATCACATAATCTATTTCTTCTTCTGTCGTAGTGCGGCCTAAACTGAAACGAATAGAGCTGTGCGCAAGCTCAGGAGTTGTGCCTATAGCCAAAAGCACATGCGAAGGATCCAGCGATCCTGAAGAACAGGCAGAGCCGGTTGAAACCGCAATACCTTCAAGGTCAAGATAAAGCAGTATCGCTTCGCCCTCAACCCCGCTAAATGATATATTTAAAGTGCTCACCAGACAGTCTTCAGAATGGCCATTGACCTGGACATCCGAAATATTCTTAGTAAGCCCTTTTTTTAATCTTGCTTTTAACACCTTCAGCCTTTTGATCTCATCCGCCATTTCCAGTTTTCTCATTTCTATAGCCTTTGCCATGCCGACGATCCCTAAGGTATTTTCCGTTCCGGCCCGCCTTCCCTGCTCCTGATGCCCGCCTCTTATAAACGGGCAAAACGGCACGCCTTTTTTAATATACAAAGCTCCCACTCCTTTTGGACCGTATATCTTGTGCGCAGAAAAAGACAGAAAATCAGCATCCAATGCCTTTACATCCACAGGAATCTTTCCTACTGACTGCACAGCATCAGTATGAAACAATGCCCCGGCACCATGAACAAGTTTTATAATAACAGCCATATCCTGGATTGTGCCAATCTCATTATTCGCTGTCATTACAGATACCAAGGCAGGTTTCTCTTTTAATTTCTCTTTTAACTGATCAATTTTGACCTTACCGTGCTTATCAACTTCAAGAGCATCTATCTTCATCCCTCGTTCTGAAAGACATTTTGAAGACTCGATTATACAAGGATGTTCGATGCTTGTAATAATAATCCCTTTTCTATGTTTACAAGATGATGAGCACTCTAACGATGCACAGCAGGCAGTAAGATTAAACACCGTATTATTGGCCTCAGACCCGCTGCCGACAAAAATGATCTCATCTGCAGCAGCATTAATAAATTCCGCAATAGACGTTCTTGAATCCTCAATCATCTTTTTTGCATCGCGGCCGAAATTATGCATGCTTGAAGGGTTTCCGAATATTTCCATCATCCGAATCATGGCTTTTTTCACCTCAGGATGCAAAGGCGTGGTAGCATTATGGTCTAAATATACTTTCATTGCAAACTACCTCTCTATTAATATTAAATCCTAATTGAATACGCACCTTTTACAGGTTTATATTATATAACTAAATAAAGAGCAAGTAAACCTACTTCCATAGCTTGGGGAAAAGCTCTGTATTATTTTCCCTCGACATTTAAGCCCAAAAATATTAAAATATACTTAATCACAAACAATGAGGAGAAAGAAGCGAGGATGTCTTATTTAAAGGCATCAGGATATAAAGTCGATGGATAACTTTGGTAATAAAAGTTGTAAAGGGAGGCGATTAATGGTTTAATCGCTGTAATCTTTATTAATCTTAATAATCAGGTATAATCACTATAATTATATCGGAAGATTATACCAGGAGGCGGATATGACAATCGTTACTCTTCGGGATTTTTTCTTTTGGTGTTCAGTTATCAATATGGGCTTAATTTTGTGGTGGTTTTTGATCATTGCTCTTGCGCATGACTGGGTTTACAAACTACACGGCAAATGGTTCAAAATATCTGAGGAATCATTCGACAGGACCCACTACTCAGGAATTGTGTTTTTCAAGATAGCGGTGTTTGTGCTTAATATTGTACCCTATTTCGCATTGCGGATAATAGGATAGAGCTTACAGCATCATACATATTCGATCATTCTCTTGATGCTTTTCTGCGCCTTTTTGATTGTCTCTTCAGGCAGAGTTACCTCGTCCTTCATTTCCTGCAAAGACCAAAGCACTTTATCAAGAGTTATGCGCTTCATATTCGGGCATACCGCGATATCTGTAGCACTGTAAAACTTCTTTCCGGGATTATCCTGCTCCAGGCGGTAGATCATGCCTGTTTCCGTTCCGATGATAAACTCCTTATGATCGGACTTCTTAACAAAACTGCTCATGCCTCCGGTTGAAAGCACCTCATCGGCAAGATCGATCACGCCTTGAGAACATTCCGGATGGACCAGGACAAGGGCATTCGGGTGTTTCTCTTTTTTCTGCTTAATGTATTCAGGTAATATCCTGGAATGAGTAGGACAATATCCCGGCCAAAAAGTAAAATCCCTGTTGACCTTAGTAGATGCATAGCGCCCGAGATGTCTATCAGGAATAAACATTATCTTATCTTCTGCGCTAAACGCCTTTTCCGCGATCAAGACAGCATTAGCCGATGTGCAGCAGATATCGCTTTCGGCTTTAACATCAGCCGATGAGTTCACGTAGCACAATGTCTTCATCTCCGGGTACTTACGCTTTACATCCTTTAACTGCTCGGCGGTTATCATATCGGCCATGGGACAGCCGGCTTTTTTATCCGGGATAAGCACGGTTTTCTCCGGCGAGATTATCTTTGCGGTCTCCGCCATAAAATACACCCCGCAGAAAACAATTACATCTGCCTTTGTGCGTGATGCCTCAATACTCAGGCCCAGGGAGTCGCCCCGGTAATCAGCGATCTCCTGTACTTCAGGCAGCTGGTAATTATGCACTAAGATAACGGCATTTCTCAGCTTTTTTAATTTTTCAATTTTCTGTTTTATATTCATAAGTTCCCAACCTTTAATCTAATGATACCTTTTCAATTATTCCACCGCCAAGCACTCTATCTTCATTATAAAAAACAATCGACTGCCCCGGAGTAATTGCTTCCTGAGCTATACTAAAAACAACTTTTGCTTCACTCTTATCCTCATTGAAAATAATCGAGCATTCCGCCTGCTTCTGAGAGTATCTTATCTTTGCCAAAACATGTTTCGAGAAATCATCTGCAAAGCAATTAAGATCTCTTGCTCTAAGTGCGGTTGATTTTAAATCTTCTCTTTGCCCCACAACTACCTGATTTTTATCCGTATCCAAGGCTATCACGTACAACGGGTTCTCATGCGCTATACCCAAACCGGACCGTTGCCCTAGGGTGTAGTTTATTATTCCTGCATGCATACCTAACACTCTGCCCTGCTTATTAACAATATCACCTTTTGCAAAGACGCCTTTTCTTTTTAAAATAAACTTTTTATAATCGCCATCAGGCACAAAACAAATATCCTGGCTTTCCGGTTTAGAGAAAACAGGGAGTTTGTTTTTATGGGCGATTTCTCTTACCTTTTCTTTGGTATACCCGCCAAGAGGAAAAAGTATTTTACAAAGATCATCCTTAGGAATACAGTATAAAAAATATGTCTGGTCTTTTAGTTTGTCTTCTGCCAGGTAAAGAAAATATTTATCATCTACTTTTTTTATCTTAGCATAATGCCCTGTTGCCAAAAAATCAAACCCGATATTTTTTGCATAATCAAGAAGCTTGCCGAATTTTAAATATTTATTACAGCGAACGCAAGGATTCGGTGTGCGTCCATTCAAATACTCTTCGATAAAGTCGCCGATAACATCATCTTCCATCTCCTTTGAAAAATCAAGCACATGGTGCATTAATCCAAGCTGTAGGCATACTTTTTTGGCATCTTCGATCGCTTCCGTTCCGCAGCATCTAGTTCCAGAAGCATCCGCAGTATCCGGAATCCCCAGACACATTGTGAGTCCCACAACCTCATATCCCTGTTCTTTCAAAAGATAAGCCGCAACCGATGAATCAACTCCGCCGCTCATCGCGACTAATACTTTCTTCTTTCCTTGTTTCATACCAGGATCCCTCACTATCTGTTTATTAAAAAGATTCCGTTTAAAGCAAACAGATTAGGCAAGATTTTAACTATTCTAGTATCTTTCATAAAAAAACGGTTAATAATTTTTATATTTTCTTCCCGGCAGAAAACAACAAAATCGGTTAAGCTTAAAAAATGCAGGTTCGGGGTATCATACCACTTATAAGGCAGTGACTTTGTGACCGGTACCTTACCTTTAAAAAACAGCCTAGCTCTTGCCTTGTAAAAAGCAAAATTCGGAAAACCGACGATTACCTTTTTGCCGACCCGCAATGCCTCTTTTATTACAAAGTAAAGATTTTTTGTTTCCTGCATACTCTGGTTAAGTATGACATAGTCAAAAGACCCCTCAGGATAGCCGAAAAGCCCTCCTTCAAAGTCCTCATGAAAAACGCTTATTCCTTTTTCCACACATTTGTAAATGGCCTTTTCATTGAGTTCAATACCCTGCACAGAGGCATTTTTCTCATCACGCAGAAGGCGCAAAAGGTCTCCGTCCCCGCACCCCAGATCCAATACTCTGGAGCCCGGCTCAACAATACGGCATATTATCTGATGATCGAATCTTTCTTTTTCAGGCATACTGAATACCTTTTGTTTTATTTACCCTTGCTTACAGAATTAAGAAAATGCTTTATCAAATGCGTCTGTTCATCAACCTCAAGCAGGAACGCATCATGGCCCGAGGTAGATTCTATTTCGCAATAAGTCACATCAACATCTTTAAGTTTAAGTGCCCGCACTATATCTTTTGACTGATATGATGGATACAGCCAGTCTGATTTAAAAGCGATTATTAGAAATTTTGTATCAATCTTTTTCTTATCCGCGATAAGTTTTCCCTCTGATAGATCAAAGTAATCCATAGCCTTTGTTATATAAAGGTATGAATTAGCATCAAATCTTTTCACAAAGCTGTCACCCCGGTAACGCAGATATCCTTCAACTTCAAAATCAGATCTAAAGCTGTAACTATAGCCATTGTCCTGTTTAAGCCTGCGGGAAAACTTTTTTTCCATAGACTTATCGCTCATATAAGTAATGTGTCCGATCATGCGCGCAACAGCCAGCCCCCGTTCCGGCTGACCGTACTCGTAATAATCCCCTTGCCTCCAGTCCGGATCAGCCATTACTGCCTGGCGGCCGACTTCATCAAAAGCAATCTGCTGCGGAGAATGTTTTAGAGTAGTGGCAATTGGTATTGCCGATACGACCATCTCAGGATAAGATACAAACCACTGCAAAACCTGCATACCGCCCATTGAGCCGCCGCAGACACTTAACAACTTTTTTATACCCAAATCATCTATAAGTTTTTTCTGCACCCTGACCATATCCGCAATGGTGATCAGCGGAAAATCAAGGCCATAGGGCCTGTCTGTCTTCGGGTTGAGTGATGATGGTCCGGTACTACCCATGCAGCCGCCGATCACATTTGAGCAGATCACAAAGTATTTATCTGTATCAAACGCCTTACCCGGGCCGATCATATCGTTCCACCAGCCAGGTTTACTGGCCTGTTCATCAAGTCCTGCGGCATGTGCATCGCCTGAAAAAGCATGCACAATTAAAACTGCGTTACTTTTATCCTTATTCAATCTGCCGTAAGTCTCATACGCAACTTTTATCGGGCCCAGTTTCTGTCCAGACTCCAGCTTAATCTCATGCGGATTTTCCGCAAAAGTATAATATTTTGTCTGCACTACCCCTATGCTATTTTTCTCGTCCATTTATTCTCCAAGCTTAAGCCAAAAGTTCATTGTCTAAAATCATATATAATCAATTTCCTAGTTAACAGGTTTTGAATTATAAACTGCTTCCTTAATCGTTAACAGCTGTCCGCTATTCGCTCTTTTTAATTTTACCTTTTTACTTTTTCCTTGATATCACACCATATCTTCATCAAAAAGCCATGTAGACAGGTATCTTTCTCCGCAGCTTGGCAGAACAGTAACAATATTCTTCCCTTTTGATTCAGGACGTTTTGCCACCTGTAATGATGCCCATACTGCAGCACCGCTTGAGATACCAACAAGCAAACCTTCTTCTTTAGCTAACTGGCGCGCAATTCTGCCTGAATCTTCATGAGAAACAAGTATGATCTCATCAATAATATCCCGGTTTAATACCTGAGGGATGAAACCGGCTCCAATGCCCTGTATCTTATGAGCGCCTGGCTGACCGCCTGATAATACAGGCGATTCTTTAGGTTCAAGAGCGATAATCTTTACATCGGGTTTGCGTGATTTTAAAACCTCACCTACACCTGTGATCGTTCCTCCTGTGCCGACTCCGGCTATAAATATATCTACTTTTCCATCCGTATCACGCCATATCTCTTCTGCTGTTGTTTTTCTATGTATTTGGGGGTTTGCCGGATTATTAAACTGCTGCGGCATAAAACTGTTCTTTGTTTGCTTGACTAGTTCCTCTGCTTTCTCAACAGCACCTTTCATCCCCTTTGCTCCTTCAGTAAGCACCAGTTCAGCACCGAGAATTTTAAGCAGCTTTCTGCGTTCTATACTCATTGTATCAGGCATGGTTAATATCAGTTTGTACCCTTTGGCGGCGCAAACAAAAGCTAACGCGATCCCGGTATTTCCGCTGGTCGGTTCAATAACAACCGAATCTTTTTTTAGCTTACCATCGCGCTCTGCGGCCTCGATCATGGAAACTCCGATCCTGTCCTTAACACTCGAAAGAGGATTAAAAAACTCAAGCTTAACATAAATAGCAGCATCAAGCCCTTTAGTTAATTTATTCAGCTTAACCAGAGGTGTATTGCCCATTGTTTTGGTAATTTCTGCAAATGCTTTACCCATAACCCTCACCCCCTTTCGCATTATTTAGCTTGTTTTAATGCCTGCTCGATATCGGCAATAATATCATCTACGTTTTCAATACCTATTGATAAACGGATATAATCCGCGGTTACTCCGGTTGCCGCCTGTTCTTCAACTGTAAGCTGCTGATGTGTAGTACTTGCCGGATGGATTGCCAGTGTTTTTGCATCACCGACATTAGCCAGATGAGAAATCAATTCTAAAGAATCAATAAATTTCTTAGCGGCTTCAATCCCGCCTTTTATACCAAAGCCAAGTATTGCTCCTGCGCCTTTAGCAAGATATTTGTCTGCTTTTTTCTTCTCTGGGCTTGAATCAAGGCCAGGATAATTTATCCAAGAGACATCTTTATGTTTTTCAAGGTACTTGGCAACCTTAAGCGCATTTTCCGTGTGACGCTGCATACGCAGAGGCAGGGTTTCCAACCCCTGTAAAAACAAAAACGCATTAAACGGCGACATTGCCGGTCCAATATCTCTCAACAAGGTAACACGTGCTTTAATAATATAGGCGATATTGCCCATAGGTTTTAATGCCTCGATAAAATTAATCCCGTGATAACTCGGATCAGGGTCCGCGATAAGAGGAAACTTCCCGCTGGTCCAGTCGAATTTTCCCGAATCCACAATCAATCCGCCGATCGATGTACCGTGCCCTCCGATGAACTTTGTCGCAGAATATACTATAATATCCACCCCGTGCTCAAACGGCCTGAGCAAGTACGGGGAAACTGTATTATCAAGCACAAAAGGGATTTTATTATCATGGGCTATTTTAGCCAGTGCTTCCAAATCAGTAACATTGAGTTTTGGGTTACCTATGGATTCAGCATAAATCGCCTTGGTCTTGGGCGTGATCGCTTTTTTAAACCCTCCAAGATCTTCTGATTTTACAAATTTTACTTTAATTCCCATTCTTTTGAAAGTATAGTGAAATAGAGTATATGTACCGCCGTAAAGATTATCCGCAGATATTATTTCATCGCCGGCTTGCGCGATATTAAGGAGCGCAAGCGTAATTGCTGCCTGTCCGCTGGCTGTTGCCAGTGCTCCGACACCACCCTCTAAAGCAGCAATTCTTTTTTCTAGAACATCATTTGTCGGGTTCATCAAACGGGTATAGATATTGCCGAATTCTTTAAGCGCAAACAAATTCGCCGCATGTTCTGTGTCCTTAAAAACAAATGATGTGGTCTGGTAAATAGGTACTGCACGCGCTCCTGTACTTGCGTCTGCCTCCTGCCCGCCATGCAAAGCGAGCGTTTCAACTTTTAGCTTGCTATCCAATTTTGACATTTTAATTCTCCTTTATTTTAATTGTATGCATTTCAAATCTAAATACTGTAAACAATGCTTTTGGAATTTTTATTTTCACACTGCTCTATTAAATCAGCCAATGTTAAAGCTTCGAGAACCTGGATCATCTTTTGTCCCATCTTGGCCCAAAGAGTCCGCGTCACACACAATGCTGTGCGCTCACAAGATGCCGGGCTTTTCACGCAATCAACAAGACTTATTTCCCCTTCCAGAACTTCCACAACCTCTCTCATGTTGATCAGAGCCGGCTGTCTTGCTAAAACATATCCGCCGTGCGCACCGCGCAACGAATTTATCAAACCGGCATTTTTTAAAGGAATAACGATCTGACTCAGGTATTTTTCCGAAATATCTTCAAGCCTGGCTATATCTTTAAGAAGAAGCGGTCCCTGCTCGTAATGCATTCCCAGCTTCAGCATCAATCTTGTTCCGTATCTTGCCTTTGTAGAAATTTTCATCAAATCCTCCAATTACTAGTAATTCTATAGCATTACTAGTAATTATAATGAAAAAAATATATTTGTCAACTTTTTTTTAAAATTGTTTTAGCTCTATCTCTTAACTCATTATAATTAATATTGTTGCGAAAACCGCCCTTTTCCAACTCCCGGCTAAGCCTACTCAAATCATCAATAGCATCAATATCAAAACGCTCCTCAAGAACGGCAACATCTAAACCTATTTTTCGCACATTTTCAAGACTATTTTTAAATACTTTATCATTTGAATATGCTTTTAAATCAAACAATTCTTTGTGCAGGCAGTTTAATCCCAGCAGATAATACCATCTGAAATATAATCTGCGCATAAAAATTGCAGGAAAACTTGGAAATCCAGGAGATTCCTAGGCACTTTTTTATTTTGCTGTAATGCAAGCATTTTAATATAAACCGGGTTTAAGCAGTTTTTGCCACTTGATCTCCTAAAATAGTGTTCAGATCCTCTTCCGGATCTCCCACAGGAGATATATTGAATTTCTCAACCAGGACCTTTAGCACATTTGGACTTACAAATGCCGGCAAACTCGGCCCTAATTTTATATTTTGTATACCCAGAGACAATAAACTAAGCAATATGCACACTGCCTTTTGTTCATACCATGAGAGTATTAAGGACAGAGGCAAATCATTAACCGAACAGTTAAAAGCCGCAGCCAAGGCAGATGCAATCTGTATTGCTGAATAGGCGTCATTACACTGTCCGCAATCAAGCAATCTGGGAATACCACCGATGTTACCGAAATCAAAAGTATTAAATCTGAACTTACCGCAGGCAAGCGTAAGGATAACACAATCTGCAGGCACTTTCTGGGCAAATTCTGTATAGTAATTACGTCCCGGTTTTGCCCCGTCGCATCCGCCGATCAGGAAAAAATGTCTAATCTGTTTTGCTTTAACAGCAGCAATAACCTTATCAGCAATACCCAATACCGCATTGTGCGCAAAACCGGCCAGTATATCTTTTCCGGGTCTATTTTCCTTAAAACCACCTGATTCAAGAGCTTTATTGATAATTTTCGCAAAGTCCTTTTTACCGTCTCTCGATTCAATATGCTCAACCCCTGGCCAGCCGACTAATCCTGTGGTGAAGATCCGGTTTTTGTATGATTCTTTCGGCTTTTGAATGCAATTAGTGGTCATCAGTATTGCTGCCGGTATATTATCAAATTCCTTCTGCTGGTTCTGCCAGGCAGTACCGAAATGCCCGACAAGATTTTTATATTTCTTCAACCCCGGATAACCGTGCGCCGGCAGCATTTCCCCATGCGTATAAACATTTACACCTCTTGCTTGTGCCTGTTTCAAAAGCTGTTCTAAATCAAGCAGGTCGTGACCGGAAACTATTATCGCCGGTCCTTTTTTAATACCTAAAGAAACAGTTGTCGGAACAGGATGCTGGAAATGGCTGGTATGGCCTTTATCCAAAATTTCCATGCACTTAATATTTACCTGGCCAAGTTCCATGTTAAGAGCTACTAAAGCATCCGTACCTAAATCATCACCTAAAATCGCAGAGAGTGCTTTATGAAAAAAAGCATTAACCTGCTCATCAGTTTCTCCCAATACATAAGCATGATCTGCATATGCAGCCATTCCGCGCAGTCCGTAAAGAAGAAGCTCTTTAAGGCTTTTTATATCTTCATTTCCAGAAAATGTATTAATCCCAAGCGCTACGCCCTGTTTAAGTAACTCGTCCATACTTGAGACTGGTTTCCAACTAGCTGCCGCGGGCAGTTCCAGCGCAAAAATCTTTTTGTACTTTTTCTTATACGCACCAAGGAATAATTTTTTGATCCTTTCCTTAACAACTGCGGATGTATCAATAAGTGCTCTGATGCGCTCCGGGTCAAAATCAACATTAGTAACGCAGGTAAACAACCCCTCTATAACAAACATGTCCGTTTCTTGATCTTTTACTCCCAGCTCTCTTGCCTTATCCGCAAATTCAGAAATACCCATCAAGCTGTAAGTTAACACATCCTGTAATCGTGCAACCTCTTCATTTTTACCGCAAACTCCCTGAATTGTGCACCCGGTTCCCTTACCTGTTTGTTCACACTGCCTGCAATACATACTCATTTTATTTCCTCTCCTTTTTTGAATTATTTAGCTGTTTTTCAGCTATATAAAACCGTTATGTTTTTAGTTAGATCAGCTCTCCTGTTAAAGAAATAGTGTAATCCTTTATTACTATGTTTTTCCCCGATTTCTTCAATGCCTCTTCCACAATATGCACGGTTCCTGAACAACAGGGTACTTCCATATGCACAATAGTTATGCTTTTAATATTATGGTTCTTGAAAATAGCACTCAACTTCTGAACATATTCCTCATAAGCATCATCAAGTTTCGGGCAGAAAACAATAAGTGTTTTATCTTTCAGAAACTTTTGATGAAAATTAGCATAGGAAAAAGGAACACAGTCCGCCGCCACTACCAGATCAGCATCATCAAAATACGGCGCCTGAGGGTTAAGCAGTTTAAGCTGTATAGGCCATTGGGATAATTCAAAATTTGGTGTTAAATTGGGATTTGAAGCAGAAGTTGGCGTCTTTTTGTTTTTAAAATCCATTATCTTCATGCCCGGACATCCTCCGTCACTGGCATGCACACGTATATTCTCCTGCTTTTCATCTTCGATTACAATGTTTTTTTCTTTTAAATAATCCTGAGCCTGATTATAAAATTCTTGCTGTCCATGTGATTTCAGGTGCTCCAGATGAGCCTTGATCACGTTTTGCCCTCCTTTTACAACGTTATCCATAACTTTTTTTTCGTCATAATCAGCTGCCTCACGCTCAGTTATGGTTATTGCGCCCTGAGGGCAATGCCCCAGACAAGCACCCAGGCCGTCGCAGAACAGATCGCTTATAAGACGCGCTTTGCCGTCGATCATCCGGATCGCACCTTCCGGACAATTGGGTATACATAATCCGCATCCATTGCATTTATCATCATTGATCTCAATTATATTTCTTTTCATAAATCATCCTCTTCACTCATCAATTAAATCTTTGATCGTTAATTTGCCAAATTTCTCAATAACATCTCTTTCAATACCCTGAACCTTTTTTCTGAATATACATTTATCACGGTTTTCACACACTCTTTCTCTAAACATACACTCTATAAGCTCTATCTTCCCCTGGATCATATTTATTACATCAGCCACACTGATCTTTTGGGGGCTTACGGTCAATCTCACTCCTCCGCTAACGCCTTCCTTTGATTCGGCGATTTTGCCCTTTATCAATTTTTGCAAAATGCGCCTCAAGAAGATCAACGGTATCTTTTCCTCCCTTGATATCTCGCTTGAAGAAATAAATCTCCCCCTGTTTTTCTCCAGGTATATAATTGCTCTGACAGCGTAATCCGAATCTTTGGTAATTATCTTCATGAACTCCCTTTGTTTATCTAATACTAGTTTAGTATAAGTTTAAAGTTTTGTCAAGAGCTATTTTTAAAAAATATTTTTATCATCCAGGAAAAGTGTTTTGCTGCAGTAAAACTATACTTTAGGATTATAGCCCGCATTGCGGATCTTATCCAGCACCTCGTCAAAATCCGGAGAGCCGAATATTTTTATAACTTTTGCATCAATATCAACAACTACTCTGTTAATGCCCCGCACATCATGCAATGCCCCCTCAAGTGAGATCTTGCAATGTTTGCAGTGAATATCAGGTACTGATATTACGCTATCCGCTGTAATATTCAGCTGGCAGGATTTATGATTAAAAAATGCATTTATAATCAATCCCAAGAGTATGAAGCCTGAGACTATCTTGACTTTTTGATCAAGCAACTTTGCGGCACCCATAGTTAGAAGAGAATTTCCTCCCTGCGCAAACCATATCTGATTAAAAAGAAGCCCCATCAACACAGCCACTACTATAATATTGATCAGATAAAGGAAAAATGATTTGTTTCCCAGCTTCGTTCGCACAAAAGCCAGCGTCACGGCATTAGTCGCAGGTCCGGTGATCAGAAAGACAAGTCCGGCTCCGGGAGAAAACCCTTTCATGATCAAAGAAACCGCAACCGGTATTGATCCTGTGGAGCACACATAAAGAGGGATACCCATAAGCAACGCCACAATAAAATCAAATGGAAAAAAGAAATACTTTTCAAAAATATCTGGCGGGACAAAAGTTGCGATCGCTCCTCCGATTATAATACCCAGCACAAGCGCCCTACCAATATCCTGAGGCACTTCAATAAAAGAGTATTTAAGAAATTCTTTCCATTTAAAGAATATCTTTACCTTGGCATGATCGTGGGGATGTATTTCCTTTTTATTATTATTCTTCCCTTCAACAAAATAATCCGCAACCCCTAAACTTATTCCGCATACCAGAGCCGCAAGCGGCCGGAAAATCGCAAATAAAGGGCCAAGCAGAGAGTATGTCGCAAAGATAGAGTCCACTCCTGTCGTCGGAGTGGCAACAAGAAAAGCCAGAATGCTTGATTTATGTGCGCCTTCTTTTTCAAGTGAAACAGCAATAGGGATAACCCCGCAGCTGCAAATAGGCAGAGGAATCCCCAGTAAAGTCGCCTTTACAACAGATCTTATACCTCCCTCGCCGAGGTGGCGGGAAATAATATCTTTACCCAAGAACACATGCAGCAATCCGGCTGCAGCCATGCCGAAAAGCAGATAGGGAGCCATCTCAAGCCACAAAGCAGCACATTCTGCGGAAAAATTATATATTATATCCATAGTTTTAAACTTTTAGCAAAAACACTTTTTATTAAACCTCTTTTTTTAATTGCTCCGGAGCAAGATCGATGATTTTCTCAATGTCAATTTCAATAAGATATTTCGGATGCGGAAAATCCGCTTCCGGATGATGCGATGAAGAATTGCCCGTCTGCAGGTTCCTGATCATCCTTTTTGAAATTCTTTGGACAACTTTATCCTCCCATTCCGCCATAACACTTTCGGCAATCTGCTCTTTTTTTACTATTTTAGCCTTACCCTGCAAAGCATATCCTTCGAATTTGTGTTCATCAAAAAAAGTGACCGTAACCGTGGGATTTTTTTTCAGATTATTATAAGTGCACGCTTGATATAGATCAATAAGAAAAACCCGGCCGCTTTCATTTATGCCCACAACCCCCTTAGCAGATGAGTGGATTCTATTGTCTTTATCTAATGAGGAGACTATAACAAAACCCTGTTTTTTTAAAATGCTGACTATTGTCTGTGATAGTTTTTTTGTCGTGCTCATATCAGTGCCCCTTTTTTTTATTATTAATAATTTTAGCAATAGTTATTGAGCTTAATTCTTTTACGGTTCTTTTTTGAATAGCATCCAGCCTTTTTTTAAAATAACAGCCCATGCTGTCCGGACATTTTCTACCATTAAATACATGCTCAGATAATTGAAACGGCCCCTGGAATATTTCAATAAGCGCAAGCACGCTGATCTCACTTGCAGATATATTCAGGCAAAATCCACCGCCCTTGCCCTTACATGATTTCAGTATGCCTTTTTTGCTTAGTATCTGTAATATTTTTCGCAGAAATGAACGCGGCATGCTGAGTTTTTCAGACAATCCGCAAACCGTTATATTTTTATTCTTGTTTACGGCTATACATTGCAATGCCCTAATAGCATAGTCCGTATCTTTTGTGATCAGCTTCACGCTTGGGCCCCTGTTATCCGCACAAAGAAATCAGGAAAAAATTCAAGATTATACGCTGTTCCCTTTTCGGAAATATCTCAAAAAATAATTAAAAATGATAACAAAAAAAGGCAGTTTAGAGTCTTGCCCAGGACACCATACTACATCCCTCTTTACAATGCGTAACAGGACGCAGCATATATCTGGTTATCCACATATATACCTCCTTTTTGGTTAGAACCTCATTTTCAGTTAAAATCAACTCTTACCGACAAATGTAATGATACCATTTTAGTGTCATTATGTCAAGCTTAAAATTTATGCGTAGATAAATAATGAAAAGCGGATAAACAGGCCTTGGCACCTTCCCCGCAGGCGATAATGATCTGTTTCTCTGGAATATTCGTAACGTCGCCTGCGGCAAAAATTCCGGGCACGCTTGTTCTGTTATGAGCATCAACGATTATCTCTTTTTTAGGATTTTGGCCTAACACCGGAGCAAACTCTGAATTCGGCATAAGTCCGATCTCAACAAAGACCCCTTCGACATTTAAAACAGTTTTTTTTCCTTTTTCACTTATCTCTAAACTTTTGACAAAAACATCACCCTTTATTCTAAGCGGTTCGGCATCGTATAAAATCCTGACATTAGAAGCAGCCTGCACCTTTTCGATCATAACTTCATCTGCTTCCAGTTGTTTGTCGCGGGTTATTAAATAAATCTGGGGAGAAATCTTAATCAGTCCAAGAACTGCATCCAGACTGGAATTGCCTCCGCCTATTACCGCAACATGTTTATCTGCAAATAGCGGACCGTCGCATGTAGCGCAGTAAGTCACGCCCCTGTTCTTATATACTTCCTCTCCTTCTATATTCAGCTGGCGCGGCCTTTTCCCGGTGGCAACAATAGCACTGCGGCTTAAATACTGCGCTTTATCGGTTATCACCTTGATCATATCTTCCCGTTTTATAATACTCTTTGCAGACTCCGGCATGCGTACCTCTATGCCGAACGATTTTATATGCTCCTGGAATTTAAGTGCAAGTTCCGGTCCGGTGATGAACTGGTAGCCGGTATAATTCTCCACATCTCCGCTCCATGCCGCCTGCCCCCCCGTATCAACAGATATCATAATAAAATCCATTTTTTTGCGCGCCGCATATACCGCTGCGGTCATGCCTGCAGGCCCTGCGCCGATAATAATAAGGTCGTAGATTTTGGAGCTCATTTGGAATTCCTTTAAGATTAGATAGATATATAATAGCCCTGTTCAAGTTTAAAATCAACAATTTAAAATAGCGGTTAGAGGGTAGACTTTATGGTTTACAAGTATAGCAGATATAGTCGTAAGTTGTATTTTGAGTGTTTCTTGGGTACATCTTTGAAGTAGGGGCTATCCCATCCCCTTAACTGCTGAAGATAGAAAATTTATCTATATTAAACCTGTGACCTAGTGTCTTGGTGCCCTGGTGTCCCCCTCAATTCCTATCCTAGTATTTTTTCTCGACATTTTAACTTTAAAATATTAAAATAAATGCTATAACTCATAACAGACAACACATCAGCCTCAAAATTCAACCCGGACAGAATTAGGCGCGTTTTAACTTGAGTTCAAATATTCGCAGGATAATAAATCAACTAGACAAGGATATTATGCTATGCCTGATGTTTCTGTAATCATTCCTACCCTAAACGAGTCTGCTAATATTGATCCTCTGCTTACAAGGATTTTAAAATCTCTTAAGCCAACTTCAAGCTTAGATCTGGAGATTATTGTGGTCGATGACGGCTCGACCGACGGTACGCGTGAGTGTGTACAAAAGTGGGAGTCGGATTATCCGGTACGTCTCTTAGCACGTAATAGTGAACGCGGACTTGCTACGGCAATTTTATCAGGCGCAAAGACCGCCAAAGGTAATATTATAGTGATTATGGATGCTGATTTAAGTCATCCGCCGGAAAAAATCCCTCAACTAGTCGAACCGATTATGGCCGGCTCTCATGATATGGTAATAGGCAGCCGTTATATCCCCGGCGGATCAACTCCCGGCTGGTCTGTTTTAAGACGTTTCTGTTCGAGATCTGCCACATTTATTGCTAAACCATTGACCGATGCAAACGACCCAATGTCGGGATTTATTGCCGTACGGCGGGAAATTCTTCTTAATCTTAACAAAAACATTGCGGGATTTAAAATCGGATTAGAACTTCTCGTAAGCGGAGGAAGCGCGCTGCGTGTTACTGAGATCCCCATTGAATTTCATGATCGGCAAAAAGGTAAATCTAAAATCGGCCTGAAAATAATCTGGGCTTATTTACATCAAATAGTCCGCTTGGCAGGCGGTAATATCTCAACTAAAACCGGAACACGCTTTGCCATTGTCGGTTTTTTAGGCGCTTTAATTGACTTTTCAATTTTTAATTTCCTTATAGCTAACAATAATGCTCTAAGCACGGCACATGTCATTAGCTTTTTTACCGCCACAATCTCCAATTTCATTCTGAATGCCAAATGGTCATTTTCCGATAGTAAAAGCTCCTCTTTCAAGGTAAGCGTAAGCAAATATATAACTTTCCTGACGGTTGCCCTATTCGCTCTATTTATCCGCGGGGGTGTTTTGACTATTTTTATCTCTCAATGGAATTGGCCGCCACAGGCGGCTATCCTTATCGCAATCGGCGTAGCGGCATTATTAAATTATTTTGGCAATACTTTTTTTATTTTTCCTGATAAAAGTTCTAATCTCAATCTAAATTTGAAATGGCGTATTTTGGCAATAGGAATAGCGGGTTATATTCTTTTACTGCGCCTGGTTTATCTCGGTTTACCGGAACTATTGCATGAGGAGGCATATTATTGGAATTATGCCCAGCATCTTAATATCGGTTATTTAGACCATCCGCCCATGGTAGCCTGGCTGATTTGGCTGAGCACAACTGTCTTTGGAAACCAGAGTTCGCTGTTCGTATCAGCGCATATTTATGCTGGCTGATCACTTGCACCTTCACATTCGCAACAACTTGCAATCTCTTTAACAAATCTGCAGCTTTTCGTTCCATTATATTGCTCTCTATATTGCCTTTCTTTTTTGGTATCGGATTTGCTATGACCCCGGACGCTCCGCTGACTGCCTGCTGGGCAGGGGCTTTTTACTTTATTGAACGCGCGCTCATTGGCGAAAAACATAAGGCTTGGTGGGGAGTGGGTATATGTATTGGCTTGGGTTTGCTTTCAAAATATACAATCGTACTTCTGGCTCCGGCCATAATTCTGTTTTTAATTATTGATTCTCGTTCGCGGCACTGGTTTTATAGTCCAAAACCGTATATAGCAGCGATAATTGCTTTGCTGCTTTTTTCCCCGGTTATATTTTGGAATTATAGCCATGATTGGGCATCTTTTGCCTTTCAAGGAGCACGCAGAGCGCAAGGTTCTTTTCATTTTTCTCTCGGAGATTTGATTGTTTATATAATGGTTTTACTAAGCCCGGTAGGCGTATTCGCTGCCTTTTACAGTATGTTTCGAAGAATAAATATTCCAGGAGATTCTGCCCGGGACGCGCTGCGAAAACACAAACTTGCCCTTGTGTTTACACTTCTTCCTTTGTCGGTTTTTTTCCTATTTAGTATTACCAAAAGAGTCCAATATGATTGGACAGGACCCGTATGGCTGGCTATACTTCCATTTATTGCTTATGATATGGTTGCGAACATCAATAAAAAAACCAGCCGTTTTCTCAAAACCATACAATGTGTTTGGCCTGCTACTATCGTTTTCTTGATGCTGTTTTATGGAATTATATTACACTATGTTACCCTAGGTCTTCCCGGGGTTCCATATCCTGAAAATGCTCCTCTTGTTGGCTGGAGGCAAACAATGGCCAAACAGATTGAATCCATTGAAACGGAATTGGAGCTGCGCACAGGCTTAGAACCGTTTGTAGTTGGCATGGACAAATACAAAATTGCCAGTGAACTATCTTTTTATCGCTCTGAAGATAAAGAAGACTCTATTGAATATTCTGAAAACGAGGGGGTTTTATTTACTACAGGCAGGCATCTTTTCGGTAATAACAGTCTAATGTACGCTTACTGGGTGCCAAAACATGAAATAGGGAAAAATCCGCTGATTATAATCAGTAACGAGCGCAGTGACCTTGAGAAACTATCTGAGAATCCTCAACTTGATAAAATCGGTCAAATACATTGCAATATTATAACAAAAGACGCTGCTATAATCGGACGTTACTATTACTGCATAGCAGAAAAATACATTCCATAGTTTAATAATCTCCCGACTAAGCAATTGATTAATATTCAACCGGTGCCATTGCGCCTTGGTGCTCTGGGAACCTTTCCCCCTCTATCTTTCCCTCGACATTTAGGTTAAAAAATATTAAAATATACCTGTTAATTAAATATTACGTCGCAAGCATGAAAGGAATATATATGAAGGTTTTGAAGGAAATTCTTGATAAAAACAAAAAATGGGCACAAAGAATAAAAAAAGCTGATCCTGATTTCTTCACAAAGCTCTCTAAGCAGCAAAATCCCGAGTATTTATGGATTGGCTGCTCGGACAGCCGTGTGCCGGCAAATCAAATTGTTGATATGCTGCCGGGTGAAATATTTGTGCACCGAAATATCGCTAACCTGGTGGTTCATACAGACCTAAACTGCCTGTCGGTGATTCAATACGCCGTAGAAGTTTTAAAAGTTAAACATATTATTGTTTGCGGCCATTACGGCTGCGGCGGGATTAAAGCCGCAATGGATGGACAGGAGCATGGTTTAATTGATAATTGGCTTAGAAACATAAAAGATGTTCATAGGTTTTATCAGAATAAATTCGATCCCTTAAAAAACAAAAAGGAAAAAATCAATTTATTGTGTGAACTTAATGTGATCGAGCAAGTTTACAATATTTGCCAGACAACAATTGTTCAAAGTGCATGGAAATCCGGACAAGAACTGGCAGTTCATGGCTGGATATACAGCATCGAAAACGGGATATTGAAAGATTTGAATGTTTGCACCATAAACAAAGACGATATAGCTCAGACACATCGGATAAAATAACAGAAAAACTAAAAACCCAGAGAATATAAAAAAACTGCACCGGTAAGGTGCAGTTTTTTATGTTACCTCTAATCAAAGTGTCTGCTCTTAATATCTTACTTATGTTTCAAGCCCATCTTCTTAAACACGATCTCCGGCAGGCAAAACCCGGTGATGCCTGACTGCAGAAGATTAACTCCGATAAAAACTGTAAATAACAGCCACCATCTGCTTACCCAGAAAACAAGCGCCGCTGAAATCAATACCATAACTCCCGCCCAAATACGTACTGCATGTTCTATAGTTATCTGCTTCATAATCCCCTTCCTGGTATAATCATTAAATATGATTATAGATTATACCTACGATTGTCTTCATGGTTAATCTTAGTAATCTGTTTTTTAATCTTTGTAATCAGACATCCTCTCCTTTTCCCTTTATAGGATGTTTTTTTTAAAAACTGTATCTTATCCTTGTATATATATTTTTATTATGCTCAGTCTGTCCGAATTCTGTATGCACATCCTCACCCCAGGACAGATTTGCCCCCAATGTAAGCTTCCATAAGTCGCTGAAATCATAATCAATTGTCGGTCTTAGGTACCCATCAAGATCAGAGGGTGAAAAGAAAACAAAAAGCCCTGCTTTGACCGTCTGATTTTTACACAGCTTGGTTATGTGCAGTGTATTCAGGTGGCGGTATTCATCCCAAACATAATCTGCCGCCATAAGAGCGTTGCTATAATTAGCATAATCAAGTGTCTGCTCAAACAAATACTGTACTCCCACACTCAGGTCATTGCCAAGGTCTTTTGTGTATCCAAGCATGAACTTGAGCATTGAGTTTTGTATCAGACGGTTATCGCCATTATCATCCTGTCTTGAATTGTAATAACCGATTTCTGCATTAGTAATGCCGCCAAGTGCAGGGCCGCGCAGACTCATACCATAGGCATCAAGACGCGGATAAAACAAAACCCTGTTCATTTCATCCAGATAGCCGCGGGGGTCATTATAAAATCCCCTGAAAAAATATGCTGCTGCCTCGTAGCTGTTGTAATTGCGGTAAAACCGCAATGCATATTCCGTATTTTCCGGGTTTTGAGAAGGTTCTTCTAAAGTCCGCTGGGAATTAACACCCGCAATTCCGCCTTGGAATGTATCAAAAAAAGATACTCTCTGGCCATCAAAGACAGTATTGGGCTCAAATTCCGGGATAACAATAATATCCAAATTGCTGATATCAGAATAAAGCGATGCCTTGATCCCGTCACTTGGTTTTTTCAAATACTCATCATCACGTCCGATATAAAAAGAGATATAGTCTTTAGGAAAAAGATCATTAATAAAAAGATAATCCCCTGTTCCCCAGGTAAAAACCTGCCGTCCTGCCTTTAAATCCATCCAGCCTGCAGGAGATAAAGACAAATTCAAGAGGCGCCACTGGAAATCAGTTCTGCCGTTAAAATATTCATCTATCACGAAGTCTGCTTTCGCGTCTATTGCCGTCATCAAGTTTTCAAGTACAGCATTCCAATGCGGGTAAAGCGTAGTCTTAAGCTGCAGCCTCTGCTCAAACAGGTTGAAATCATCCCGCTTCGTGCTGTCGCTGCCCAGCTTAAAGCCAAAGTCATTTTCTATAAAGCCGTTTATACTCGGTCCGTTATTGCCTAATTTAAAACCCGCATAAGCCGGTGTCTGGACTGTGCAAAAAACCAAAGTGCTGATCAGTAGACTGGAGATTAATTTAGCCATTTTCTCGGCGGTCTCCTTAGATAGCGTTCCGTAAAAATATCATCCTCAAATCCAAGGTCATATTCAACCTTAGAAAATTCAATAACCGTATATGAACCTGCAGTCAAATCCGTTGCCTTTGACTTTATTACCGTGGGATGTCCGTTTATATCCTTTATCTCAAGCGCCTCAACTGTTTTATAAAGCTTGCCCTGTTTATCGTAGTATTGGGCTTTTACAGGCATAAAATTGCTCTTCTGTATATAAACTTCAAAATAGGAAAACTCAACATCCGCTGCATCTTTAGGTGTATTTTTTATTTTATAAATATCGCCTTCACTTGACAAGAGCTCATGGTTATCTAAGGCCAGGCCTCTGCCGGAAATATCCTCATAAACAAAATTGCTTCCCACAAAACTTGAGCGTTTGTCGCTTGAGGCAATACGCCGCACAAGGTCAAGCGCCGGAAGGTACATCCAGCGGTCATCATCCTTATCTGTATATTTCCAAACCATATATACCATATCCTGCACATCAGCCGGCTTATTGAAATAAACATAATATTTCTGTTCTTTTCCATCAGCTATATCAAAACGCAGGATCGTAAACTCACGTATCCTGGTTCTCCCCTGACTGTCCGCAATTGTCATTTTCACATTAGAGCGTCCGTCTTTGCCTTCATAGTAAGCAACGTTATTGGCCTTTACTATAATCTCCTCTACTGATTCGGCTGCAAGAGTTTTATCAGACAATATTGATAAAGAGCAAAAGGCTATACTCACAAACAAGCTAAAAGTTAACAACTTTCTCACTTTTTATCCTCCTTCTCATTTTCCGTAAGACAAATTTTGTGTTTAGAAACTTTAGAGCAAACCCCGGCCATGATCACCACGACCGCAATGCTGGCAATTAAAGTCTTGCTCCAGGAAACACTTGTATACCCGCGCAGGATATAAACAATCGCCACCGCTACTGCCAAGGAAATCAACTGGCAGTATTTGCAGCTGCAAAGCATCTTTACTCTTTCTTTCCCAAAAACAACCCCGGGCCATACCGTCATAATAGCAGGCAGGATAAACAATGTAGCAATACTTGAGACAAACATTATCGTAAACATAAAAAATCCTACTGTGCGATAAGGAATAAGCGGCGCTAGCAAAAGCGGCAGAAAACCAATGGCAATAACAAACGCGTTTCTGGTTATCGCCCGCGCCGGCCCTTTAAACAATTCCTCTGATGCCTTATCCCAATTTCCAGTTTTATCATATATCTCCTTAGCCCTCTGAATAAAATGAATGGCAAAGTCTATGGAAAGCCCCAGGGTTAAAGCAGAAAGAACAGCTACCGGCATATCGTAATCCTTACCAAAAAATCCCAGCAGGCTATAGATAAAAACTATTGTCAGCGTCAAAGGGATCATGGAAACAAGTCCGCGTAAAGGAGAACGGAACAAAAAGGTCATCATAAAAAATACGATGATAAAGCTGCCGATAAAATTCATAAGCATACCCAACACCATCTTATTCTGCCAGACAACATTTATATATGTGAGCCCGGCCCAGTTATAGTTTATTTCAAACGGAGGCTTGTTATTCTTTAAATACTCCTCCACCTGCTTAAGCACTTTATCAGTATCCCTGTTGTCGCCGCTCTTAAGCTGTACCCATATATTTACCTTGTTATAATCCGGGGTTGTCATATGCCACAAATCATCCGGCTTATGCGAGTTCTCATAAGATATCAGGCATTGCGCTATAGCGCGTTTTGTTTTTGGTATAACATTATTGGTCCTATCCCCTCCCAACAACTCGTAATATACCTTTTTTACAACATCAGGCAATGCCGTAGTTTTACCCACATCGCCTTTTTTAACTAGCAGTTTCTGCAAATTTTCCACGTATTCAAGCATTTTCGGCTCAAGAAAAATTTGCGCATTCTTGTCTTTGGCTTCCAGAACAAGATAGGCCGTATATGTTCCGGCGAAATGCTTGTTTAATATTCTGTCTGCGATCCTGATCTGATGGTTTTTATTAAACCAGCGTACAGGGTTATCGTTTACATTTATGCGCGAAATTCCGTATATAGAGATTAACGCTATTATTACGCTAAAGGTAATAATCAATTTGCTGTGTTTAAGTGAGCATCTGCGTATTGCGCCTAAAATATTGTCAATTAAACCGTGATGGTCTTCCGCTGATTCACCCGGCACCTTAAATTTATCAAATGATCTTTCATCCATTAGCGAAATATATGCCGGGATAAACGTAATCGTCAAAACCCAGGCGATCATAACTCCGATGGCTACAAACACCCCGAATGTCTGTACCGGCGGAATAGGCGAGAATGATAAAGAAAAAAATCCCACAGCCGATGTAAGCGATGTAAACAGCATCGAAGTAAAAAGCTCATCCATAACCACAAATACTGTTTTCTTCTTTTCCCTAAATTTGCGGTACTTATCAAAAAACTCACTTAAAATATGCACTGAGTCAAGCACGGCAATAGGCATTAAAAAGATCGGTATCATTGAGCTCATTATATGTACAGGAAAACCAAATCCTATTAAAAGGCCCATGGTAACAAGAACTGTGGAGATAGCAAGGATCATGGGTGAGATTATCAGAACAATATTCCTAAAGAAAAAGAACATTAAAAGAAAAATTATCAGCCCGGCAAGCGGCGCAGAGATCGCCATCTGCTTGAACATTTCCACTCCGAAAGTATCCTCGGCTATAGGCAATCCCGTGATATAATATTTATCATCGCCTTTAAGCTGATTAACAATTTTGTAAATTTCCTGCGATACACGGTAACTTATATTCTTGCGTTCAATAGGCACATATATACATAACGCCCTGCCGTTCTCGGAAACAATAGTTCCGTTAAACATAGGATTATCCAAAGCCTCGTCGCGGATCACGGCTGCCTGCCTCGGGTTACTTATCGGTCCTTTCATGAGCCATTCAAATACTACCGACCCGACAACTCCCTGGCGGATATTATCCTTGGTCGACGGAGCGATGATCTCACGCGATATTACCCCGTCTATTTTTTTTATTTTTTCCGTGATCTCGTAAATCCGGTTAAGCGTTTGGACGTTAAATACTCCCTGCGGATCCTTTTCATTGACGATTCCCATTACAATGAAATCATATATAGCAAACTCTTTTTTCACTTCACGATGAAAAACACGCACAAATTCTTTCTCCGAAAGCATATTTTCCGGGTCAGTATCCACTTTAATACGCGGGAATTGGACAACGGCAATAATAACCAGAAATATTGTTGCGGCAATAATCGTTTTCGGTCTATTAAAAGAAAATTCTATCAACTTTTTAAACATTTATCCCTCCTTTTTGGATGCGGGCAGTTGTTAAGGCATCTCAAAATTTTTAAAACATCATTATTTGCGATAGAATAAAACACGGCATTGCCTTTGCGTCTGGCCTTTAATACCCCTTTATTTTTCATCTTGATCAGGTGCTGTGATGTAACCGATTGCTTGCAGTGCACCTGTTCCTGTACCTGCGTTACCTGCATCTCTTTACCTCTGAGCAGTTCGATAATACGCAGGCGGCAGGGATGCGCGATTATTTTCAGCATTTCAGCAATATTCTTATATTTAGTGTCTGGCATTTATATCTCCACTCTCGAATCATTAATAACATATTACAATATTATAATATTGTAATATGTTTTGTCAATAAAATTTCCCCTAATTTGTTTTATTGAAGCAGCGCGTCTATCTTGGACTGATCGAATCCCCTGATAACCTTACCGTCAATAACGATTACCGGCACCCCCATTTGCCCGGAAAGTTTGACCATTTCCGCGGCCTTAGTTTTATCGGCAGAGACATCGATTGATTCATAAGATATGCCTTTTGAAGAAAAATACTGTTTCGCCATTGTACAGTAAGGACAGGTTGGGGTTGAATAAATTTTCACTTCCATAAGATCCTCCTCTGCTCAAAGACACTTAAAAAACACTAATCTTTTAAAGTTTTTTTAAACTCAGTTAATACCACAACGTGCTTTTTTTCCTCTTTTATAATACCATCAAGGATCTTCTGCTTATTATTCGGCACATATTCCTTTAAAGCCGTATATACAAGTATTGATTCTTTTTCTATCTGCAATCCGAAGTCTATGGCATCCTGATCGCTTGCAAACAACTCCTCTGTTTTCTCACTTATCATCTCAGGGGTAAATATATAGGTAGAGGCTATTGCCTCAAGGTAAGCATCATAATCTCCTGTTCCGAACTCATTTACCATATAATCTCCGGCAGAATTCAGCATATCCTTGAATTTACTCTGGTGCCCAATTTCCTGTTCTTTTAGAAATTTCCAGACATTCTTTAATGTTTCATTCTCAGTTTCTTCTTCAAACTTTGCATAAAGATGCTCACCGTTTTCCTCTACTCTAAGAGCAATATCCAGAATTTCCTGCGGACTCCATTTATTACCCATTTCATCTCCTTTAACCCGATAATAATTCTTTTATTTTACTGACTACACTGTTTAGCCCTTTTAAATCCTTCTCATCCGGGGCAAACTGCATATAAATACCTTCATCTATTAACTGCATGCCCGCTTCTTTCAAGGCCTCTTCAAGCTCCTTAAATCCTATCTTTGACCAGCCGTAAGAACCAAACGTGAGCGCAAACCTATTCTTCGGCTTCAACCCCTTCAAGTAAGTAAGGAACCCTCCCATTTTCGGCAATATTCTATTATTAAGTATCGAACTTCCCACAAGGACAACTTTTGAACGCATCACCTCTGTTATCGCCTCAGAAAAATCAGCGACCTGCAAGCTGAGCCTTACCACAGGAATACCTGCTTTATCAAGCAGATTACTTAACTCAACCGCGATCTTTTCCGTGGAATGCCACATGGTATCATAAATAATCACGGCTCTCTTGTTAGACTCGTAGCTTGCCCATTTTTTATAAAGCTCGAGTATCTTTTTAATATTTTCTTCTTTTTTCCAGATCAGCCCGTGCGACGGACATATCATTTTTAAGGAAAGCGGCTTTAGCACCTTGAGCACATCTAGAACCTGTGCCCCATAAGGCATAACAATATTTGCATAATATTTTGCGGCCGCCTCAAATACTATATCCGCTCCCACATCATCTGCATAACGCTCACAGCTTGCATGGTGCTGTCCGAAAGCGTCATTGGGGAACAGGATCGCATCACTTTGAGAATATGTCGCCATGGAATCAGGCCAGTGAACCATGGGCATAAGAAAAAACTTCAGTGTCCGGCTGCCTATTTTCAGTTCATCGCCGGTATTAACAATCTTGAATTTCCAATTTTTTTTAAAATGCCTCTTCAGCCCCTTTTCCCCGCTGGGAGAGCATACCACTTCTGCATTCGGGCACAATTCAAGCATTTTATCAATGCATCCCGAATGATCCATCTCCGTGTGATTGGATACTATATATTGTATTTTATCCGGATCAATAACCGCTTTTATTCTTGAGGCCATTTCCTCAAATCCATAATGCTTTACCGTATCTATTAATGTCGGCTTTTCATCAACAATCAGATAGGCATTATACGTCGAGCCTGTAGGAGTGGAATATCCATGAAAATTCCGCAGATCCCAGTCGATAGCCCCCACCCAGTAAATATCTTTCTTGATTTCCATCACTTTGATCCCTCTTAGGATTTAATTTTCTTATAATGCCTTGAACTGATCCTTGCCTACTCCGCAATCAGGGCAAACCCAGTCTTCCGGCAGCGCTTCAAAAGCCACATTATCATTCTCTGCAGGGTCATAAATATATCCGCAAACAATACATTCATATTTTTTCATATCTTCTCCTTATTATTTTTTAATAAAACTGCTGAACATGCTCACTATTTTTTCCTTTGGAACCACACCTACGGATTCTCCGGCAACCTGGCCTTCATTAAAAACCATAACTGTAGGAATGCTCATGACCCCATAACGAGTAGCTACTTCAGGAGCGTCATCAATATTCAGCTTGCAAACCTTTACTTTCCCCTGATATTCATTTTCCAGCTCGTGGATCAGCGGTGTCAATATGCGGCAAGGACCGCACCACTGGGCCCAAAAATCCACAAGCACCGGCATATCTGATTCAATAACTTCCTTTTCGAAATTATCTGTTGTCAGCGCTAAAGCCATTACTTTACTTCCTCCTTGTTTGCCTAGATCAACCAATCTATTTATTCAACAATTACTTTTTTTGCGCTCTCCCACAGTCCATGAATATTGCAATAACTTATCGCAATAATACTTCCTGATTTTTCACTTTTCAGCCTGATATCAACAGACGGCTGTGAATACACACCGCTTGTATTGGGCCCCTGTACCGATGCCCCGTGCGAGAGCATCTCGATGCGCGCGATCTGGTAAGGGAACTTTTCCCCCTCTGCCAGAAAATATACCGATATCCAGGCGATATGATGTTCTGTTGTATTAGGGTGAGCTATTTCTTTACCGGCAGCTATATTAACCTTCAGCACTTCTCCCTTTTTAATAATATCCGCTGCTTCTATTACCGGCACATGTTTCTCTTTTTTCCAATCCGCACTCTGCACCAGGTCTCTTGCCGTTGTCATTACATCCCTCCTTTAAATTAGAACCGGTTGAATAGTTCTTTTTTTACGCCGCAGATAGGGCAAAAATCCGGCCGGTTTTTTTCTACGGTAAACCCGCAAACAGGGCACACATAGACTTCACCCAGTTCAATATCCCTATGCGCATCTACCGCTGCCTTTGTTCTCTTATACATAGCTTCATGAATTTTTTCCGCTTCAAGCGCGTATTGGGTTGATATTGCGGCATCCTTTTCACCCTGTTTTTCAGCCTCAGCCAAATAAGCCGGATACATTTCCTCTACCTCAAAATGCTCTCCGCTTAGAGCCACAGGCAGATTCTCCTTGCTGGAGCCTATACCGCCAAGAACCTTGAGATGATTACCCGCATGTACTTTTTCTGCATATGCAATCGCCCGGAAAAGCCTTGCCACGTTTATTTTTCCTTCTTTTTCCGCTGTATCTGCAAATATCAGGTATTTCATATGCGCCTGAGATTCTCCGGCAAAAGCATTTTGCAAATTCTGTTTTGTCATTTCATGCATAATTACCTCCTTTTTTAATGAGCACGTGACTTATGGAGTATAAGCGTTCATAAGTTACTGTGCGAATTAAACCCCGCTTTCTATGCCCTCAATTTTAAATTTACCTGCTTAGAGGGCGGGGTTGAGTTCAGTTTAATAATTTGCGTTAGGATATCCCGCAAACCAGAACCTAACTCAATAACCTACGAAATTTTCCGCCATTATTTCATTTTTATCGCATCCGGATTCAATGCACAAGTATTCCATGGCCTGGACCATAACCGGAGGTCCATAAATAAAAATTTTCCTTTGTAATAGATCCGGAATTTTTTGCCTGACCATATTCATGTTTATATGTCCATACATGCATGTATTATCCTCAGGCTCACAGTCTGTAACAGTATATAAAACCTGCATGTTTTTGTTCGCTCGCCTACAGGCATCAAGCTCAGCCCTGAAAGCAATCTCGTCATTGTTCCGGCTTGAATATACAAGCATAATATCAGTGTCCAGTTTTTTCCCCATGATATATTCCACTATTGATATAACCGGCGTGATTCCAATGCCGCCGATAAGAAAGCCTATTTTTTTAAATTCTTCCTTAAATATACAGTTGCCCATCGGCCCCTGCATCAAAATACTTTCTCCGGTCCTTAATGCTTTAAGATTGGAAGAAAATGCACTATCACTAAGCCGCTTTGTAACCTCAATATAATCCTTATTCGGCGAAGAAGAAAAAGAAAGATATTTATTAAGCTCTTTATTCTGCAGATCCTTACCGTCAAAAATAACTTTCACGAATTGTCCGGGCAGGAAATCAATCCGTTCGACTTTTCCGGGCATAACGTCTTGGGTTTGCTTAGGATTGATACTGAGCACTGCCGAAGTATCAATCCTTTGCTTAGTTTTGAAACGAAAACTCTCGATACTGGGAGTCCTTTTAATTTTTTCTATCAATTCTGCAGAAAAAGTATTCAATTTTCAGCACTCCTTATTTCCTCATTATTTTCAGCATTTCCCCTGCAATCTCGGCAAATACCATAAAAATAACCCTGGAGTTCCTGGATCACGTGTCCGTTTACTTCCGCCCTTTGTAAAGCAGGACAAGGATGCAGATCAATATCAAAAATCTTAGCGCATTTTTTACAAAGGAAATGATGGTGGGAATCCATTCTGCCATCAAAACAGGATTTATCAAAAGTAATCCGGATCTCTCTCACCAGGCTTTTCCTGGCATAAAGCTCTAGGATCGTATAAACCGTGGCCAGAGAAATTGCCGGGAATTGTATCTTCATTTTCCTGTAAATTTCCTCTACAGTCAAGTGCTTATTTTCATTGCCCAAGACATCGCACACCCCCAGCCTCTGAGGGGTAATACGGATACCTTTTTCTTTGAGTATTGCAATATTATCTTTCATCTGAGTATTAGTATATTTTATTTCATTTAAATTGTCAATAATTATTTTTATATAATAACCATTATTGTATTATTAGCTAAACACACAGGGGAATTACTGTAGATTTAAAAGAAATAATAGGAAAGAAACAAGATTACGCTATCTCACCAAGCATCCATGAGATTATGTTCCTTTTAAATAGCCTGTTCAATGGTGATTAAGGAACTCCCATCGTCGCTTAGAAACGATTCCAATGCAGGGTCTTTGATCATGGGCTTTTGGCCGGCACGTATCTGAGACATATCTACGGCAAAACCAAAAGCATCTTGAACATAGCGCATAGCCATGGCTTCTGCTGTTACTTTTTCATAAGCATGATAGGCATTAAGCATAAGCTGCTGCCACATACTCTTATGATTGTAATAAATGTCGCTTGATTCAGCTAAAGCATCATAAATCGCTTTAGGCGCTTGATCATAAAAAGCCCAGCAGTTTTCGTACACCGGATTTCCTTCTTGTGCCGGCATGCCGATCATCCACCCGCTTCCGATTCCTTTTTTTGGGTCGATCTGAGTAAGATACTCTTTGCCGCCGCCGGAATCATAGACAACAACGTTAAGTCCGCCGTTTTCAGCATTACGCTGGTCAGAGGTACCGCAGGCTTCTTCAAACGGCAGGGGACAATTAATGCAAATATCCGATCCTATTGCCTGCAATTTCAATAGTTCCACATCCGAATCCGGAATAAACACAAAACGGCCCTTCAAATCCGGATCATTCATCCATCCCAAAAAAGCTTCAATCCATTTTGACTCTTCAGACCCAGTATAGGCAAACCCGCCGATAACAATCTGCTGCTCCAATCCTTCCAGGTCTCCCCAGCGTGTCCTGACTTTCGTACCGCGATCAGCACAGATGACCCGGACAATATCCTTGAGAATCGGAAACTGACTTTTGTAGTTTGAGATGCGCCGTATCAGGGAAATAACCTGTTTATTGTTATCCAGGCTTACCCCTGTACGTTTTTCTATTTCCTTAAGAAACTGCACCTTTCCATCATTTTGCCGGATATTCCATAATTCCTCTGCTGTAATATTCTCTTTACCTTTTTGCTCTTCCAAAGCAAGCAGCTTTTCATTTTTCCAGTAATCACTGGATCCGTTAAGCACACCGATAATGTTTCTTGCCGTACGGAAAAGCGTCTTGGTCACTACAGCATGTTCCGTGCTTACTCCATTGATTGCATCTGCAAGTTTTACTGCTGCAAGCGATAAATCAATACGGCCTTCATGCGTGAATACTTCTCTCATTTGCTCTAATGCTTTTTCTCCGCGGTTTCTCTTTATGGAAAAAAAGAAATTATCACTTTTAAGCGCATAGCCGCCGGACATGATTTCGAGCATACGATCTATCGATGCAGTCCACTGATCATATGTCGGCAGACCGGCCTGAACAACCGTATGATTGGTATAAATTGATGGGATAGCTTCAAATTGCGGATCCCACTGCATAAGCGCCCCTAGCAGGATAAAAGGGGACTCGTTAAAATGCACCATCCCTGGTTTATACTGAGGGAAGTGGCTGAGAAATGCATACATTGCCCAGGCACTCACCATGTATTCATTAAAACGCTGACGTTTCCCTTCAGGAGACAAATCCAAGTGATACAGTAATCCATATAACTCCGGACATACCAACTGTATCCGCGTAACATTACCGTCAAAATACCTTCTAAACTTTATATCATAATAACAGGTTTTTGCCGGATCATTAACATCCAATCCTCCCACAGTAACAATGAATTCATTCCCATGCTGATCGCGCATATATTCACCCGGCTCATTATCATATGAAACCGGTTCTTCAATAATTATCTGCTCTTTTGTCACCGCAGTTCTGGCCAGGTAATTCACCAAAGCACTATACAATATCTCATAGTTTATCTCGGGTTTTTCAATAAAAACAGCAAACACATTATTGGCCTTTATTGCATCTTGGAGGTGTTTTTGGGTTATCTGTTTTTGGCTGGAAAGATACTGCAGTATCTCTATCGTCTGGCTGATGATTTTATCGTTTAATTTACCGTTAATATGCATGGTTTTATATATCTTGCCCGCTGCCCTCTCCGCAGTATCAATTTTATCCCCATGCGTAGCATGCTCAATCAATACGCTTAATGCCGCGGTATAAATATAAGCAATATTTTCCTTGCCGCCGACATCCATCTCGGTTGATTCCCCGACATTAATGTAAATCTTACTTTTTAATTCCGCATTATTCATAACCTCTTGTTCAAAACTTTGCAGTGAAAGAATATCTTTTTCAGACAACTGCAGGATCAATTCCACAACCGGATAAGCGATCTCATTAAAATTACACCCATTCAGATTGCAAAAAACCGATTTAACATGCTCGACAACATGGTCATGCTTTAACTTTATGGTCTGACGCCTTCGCTTTGAAAAGTCCGGCTGAAACGCAACGGTTTTAACCCCGATTTTTTTAAGCCCGCGTAGCAAGCAGCCAAAAAATGCCCCTAATCCGCCTTTTGAATTTGCATTTAATGCCTGCGTAGAATATTTTTCATGAAAGCCTTCCATGGAAACCGTCATAAGCGGACGTTTATTAAAAAGAGCATGGAAAGCCGGAAAGCGCTCTTGTAACCATGACTGCTTTTTTTGCAGGGAAATCGTTTTTATTTCTTGTATAAGTTGCAGTGCTGAAGATTGTTGGTCTAGGGCTTTGGGAAGAATATCGTTTGGAATTAACAATCGCGGTGAAAGCATGGTTATACATGTAGAGGTCTCCTGTCCCGGCATTTCCACCCGCATGTTTTCACAATTGCCATCCGGTAAGCAAAGCGTCAAAAACAAAAACTGTATGATACTCATGCTGATAATGTTAAGCGTCGCTCGTTTCATCGCTTCTCCTTGTGTTTTACCGCCAGTCCTTGTTTTAAAAAGGTATAAAAGTGTACCATATTTTTTTATACCTCGCAACTTTATTCTATGAACATAACTTATTACAAATCAACATGTTACTATAATAAAACTATTCCGATTTGCTATAGTAATGAAAAGCCGTTGACAAAGGCAGCTATTTATGTTATATTTCACAAATACTTATTCTTATTTTTTCAGAGTGTTTTTTAAAGCATCTGTTATAATTTTCATTAAACTAAAATAACGGAGGAATCAAAAGTGTCTAAAGTATGTGAAATATGCGGTAAGGGGCCGGTAGCCGGCCGTTCTATAAGCCAGCGCGGTATGGCAAAAAACAAAGGCGGAGTGGGAAAGAAAACAACCGGGATAACCAAACGGACATTTCACCCGAATCTGCAGAACATTAAAATACATATTAACGGTTCAAACAAAACAACCAAGGTTTGCACCGCATGTATCCGTTCCGGGAAAATCGTTAAAGCATCTGCAGTTAAAAAATCATCATCCGAGTAAATCATGCGCCTTTGACCTGCCAAAGGCGTGTTTTATATCTTCGTAGTCTACAACAATCAGATCAGGCCTTTTTTCCTTTATTCTCTTTATAGCAAAAAACTCTTCCGCTTTATTGTTTTTCCTGCGAAACCCTATATACTTAAAACCCGTACCGCATTGCGGACATTTTTTTTCATTAAAAAAATTTATACTCAGCTCCTGGCAGTTTTCGCAGTTAGCCGTAAGTTCCCCGGCTAAAAGCAAATGCTTCTTAACCTCATCACTCTCAAACTCCTGCCATACTCTCACAAGAAACTTTTTCATATCAAATATCCTCCTAAATTCATAAGTTGAAAAGTTTTTTTAATTTGCTATTATATTGTACAGCAGGAGACCTTACTTAGCAAGATTGAGCACATTAGATGATTAAAAACCTACATCAAAATCAAATACCGGATATGAGCACATTTATCAACTTTCTCATTGTACTGATGGGCTTATCATGCTTAAGTGCTCAGATACTCTTCATCCGAGAATTTCTCATTCAATTCAACGGCAATGAATTGACCATCGGACTTATTCTGGGGAACTGGCTGATAAGTGAGGCAATCGGCAGTTTTGTTTTCGGAATTATCCGCTGGCGCAAAAGATCTGCTTTAAATATATATATAATAACGCAGATCCTTATCAGTGTACTTCTGCCTTTAGGCATTATCGCAGCACGGATCATAAAACCGCTTGCGAATATACCTATTGGCCAGGGCTTAGGCATCATCCCTATATGCCTGTTCTCATTCTTGATTATGTTTCCGCTGGGATTCTTTCTGGGAGCCCAGTTCCCTCTTTTAAGTCATCTTCATAAAGAAAACAAAAAAGGTATGCTGGCTGTATCTGTCGGAAGCAGCTATTTTCTCGAAGCCTTAGGATTTGGTATCGGAGGCATTATTATAACTTACCTGTTTATTCCCCATATCAATTCCGTGGGAATTGCTTTTATCATCGCCTGGATCAATCTAAGCGCAACATGCCTGCTTTTCGCAAAAAGCAGCGGATACTTGCGTAAACTGCGGCAAGAATTTCTCCTTCTCTTTATTGTCTTTTTGGGGATAGCCGGCTTCTTCTTATACATCAATTTTGTTCCATGTCTGCATACAAAATCAATTAAGAGACAGTGGAGCGGCTTTAATCTGATAGATTACAAGAACTCTGTTTACGGTAATATCGCCGTGATCAAACAGCATGAGCAGTATACTTTTTATTATAATGGAATGCCTTTTATGTATTTACCGGTTCCGGACATAGTGTTCACGGAAGACTTGATTAATTTCACGCTCGGCACATTAGCTGCGCCGGAAAACATAGCTGTTATTGGATCAGGTCTGGGAGGGATAATCAATAATATCCTGAACTATCCGGTTAAAAGTATTGATTATGCGGAACTTGACCCCATGGTTATAGAAATGGGAAAAAAATATTTAATCCCTCTCACTGCAAGAGAACTTAACGACCCCCGGCTTAAAATCCATAATACTGACGGAAGATTATTTTTAAATCAAACAAATAACCGTTTTGACGCAATAATCCTGAATCTGCCCCCGCCTTCGACTTTAATTATTAACCGCTTTTATACCCAGGAATTTTTTGAACTCAGTCATAATAGGCTCAAAGACAACGGAATATTCTGTTTTTCCCTCCCCGGGTCAGCCAGTTATATTTCCCGTGAACAAGCTGATCTGAATAAATGCCTGCTTGAGACTATTAAGAGCGTATTCCCTTCGGTTTTTGTCGTTCCCGGCGATACCAATATATATATTGCCGCAAAAGATAAACACTTTAAACTCATAGAGGGAATAATTGCGAAAAACCTGAAGCAAAACCGGATAAAAAGCAGTCTTTTCACAGATTTTTATATCAAAGAAAAACTTGATGTTCAAAAGCAAAAATGGTTTATGCAAAGCATTAAAAAAAGCCGTATCAGGCAAAACAAGGACCTGGAGCCGGCGGGAGTCTCTTATACGCTCAGGTGCTGGAGCGCCTTGTTCTCTCCTGAGCTTCATAGTATCTTTCTCAAATTAAGAACTTACGCTGCGTCAATGAGTAAAATATTTCTGCTTCTTGTAATAGCATTTCTGGTGCCGGGCATTAAATATTTCCACAGAAAAAAAGATACTATTATTAAAAGCACTCTTATTCCCCTGCTGGTATTTGTCAGCGGCTTTACAGGTATTTCCATAAATCTTATTATTTTGCTTTGCCTGCAGACATTCTATGGATACGTTTACCTGCATGTCGGGTTATTGATGAGCAGTTTTATGGTCGGCTTAGCTTCCGGAAGCTTCATGATGGTTAAAAAGCTCACAATTTCAACAGCAGGGATTAAAACATTAATGAGCACAGATTCTCTTTTTGCGGTCTTCTGCCTGTGCTTTTATGGGTTTGTAAGGATATTGCCGCTGCTGCTCCTAAAGGACATATACTTCCCCTTTACTCTCACCTTTCTGGCTTTTTTATCTATAGCATGCGGATTTTTCGTCGGGTTTGAATTTACGCTGGCTAATAAAATTTATCTTGAACCAAACGGGCACTCACTTCCCCAACCGAATATTCTCTACGCCATTGATATGCTCGGCTCTTTTACTGGAGCCATCCTTACCTGCATACTGCTGATACCTCAATTCGGCATACTGGCCACAATCGCATTGCTCTTCGGGTTAAAATCAGGCCTGTTATTTCTATTTAGGGCAGCAGGAAATGAAGCTCACCCGGGCTAAAGCCCGGGGTTTCTGAGCGGAATCCCGCAGAGTTGCTTTCATCCCCAGCTTAAAAGCTGGGGTTTTCAAAGCATGCGGGATAAAAAACAGGGTTAGCGTTTGCTTTAGATTTCATCGGGAAATATTTTTCGGAAAATCTTCTTTCGCTTTCGCGTAAAAAAAAGGTTCTTTCTTGTTTAAGTTGAACGAAAGAACCTGATGACACCGATTAAAAGCCCGATTACATGAGGCATTCTTAATTTGTTCTAATAATTTGCAAATCATTAAGCTATAGAAAACTATTCAACTTAATTAAGGAATGACCCAAAAAAAAGCTAACCAATAAACCAGAAACTTCTTTTTTTGGGCTGGGTCATATCCTTGATCATTAATCCGGAATTTGTAACATAAACATGAAATTTTTTCCCG
>JAZDHG010000004.1:0-3813 GCA_043806135.1 Candidatus Omnitrophota bacterium | reverse complement strand
ATTCGAGCTGTTCAATGAGATAGACAATCTGGTTGAGATCATCAAGAACTCGCTGTATACAAGCTATACGCAGAAGAGCCTGGACCACAACCTTAAGGTTATAAGGCTCTCACGCAATCTGTTTGCGACCAAGCTTTTGACCAGGGAGCTGGGGATCATCAAGAAATACAGCACGGATTTTAATGCCGTGAAGATGAAGACCTTTATCGCTCAGCAGGCCAAGAGATTGAAGCTTGATTTGGCATTACCCTCGGATGAGGAGTTAAAAGAGATGGAAAAGACCCTGCCTGATGTAGAGGATTTTTACCATTATGCATCAGAGCGTAATAATATTCTGGCGGCCAATACCATAAACGCCATGGAATCAGAAGGGGAGAACATATCGATACTGATAACCGGCGGATTTCACACTGAGGGGATCACGGAATATTTTGAAGAAAAACGCATAAGCTATGTGGTGATCGTGCCTAAGATCGAAGAGATTGACGAGGATGATACACGGTATATCAATGCCTTGCAGGGCAGGAAGACGCCGTTTGAAAAAATGATTGAAAATGAGGAAGATATAAAGAAATAAAAATCAAACCAGCTGTCATCATAACATATTGTTATAATGACAGTTGTATCATTAAATAATTTTGATAATTTTTAGCAAAAATCAATGAAGTGTGGTATACTTTAAGGTCTTTTTCAGGCCTTTATATTGGCCTTGAAAAAACAGTAAGTAACAGCGTAGTAATGCATTAAAAGTTTAATATCTTTACCCCATTAGAGAAAAACAACAACAAAGTTGGTAGGGAAAAAATATAGAAATTAACGCTAAATTACACCATAACGGATTAAAAATTTCAAGCGGGGCTTGATGTCAGTGTTAGCGGGAACTGTTAGAGAGAATTCTCTAACGGGGTTTACCTTATGTAGTGATCTTTTTAAAAAAAAGAAAGATGACGAAAAGGAAATGATTTATTCATTTTTTACCATGTTAAATAACAAGTTAGCTCCTAGAATAATTAAAAAGTTAGTTGCGTTGGTACTTATTATGTTAATTTGTACTCAAGGAAATCTTTATGCTCAAAATAAGAGTATAAAAGTAAACGATGGCGTATCAGATGATAGGCTTTCTCCTCAGATAACCCTTGATTCGAATCTTTTTAACCAAACATATAAAACTTTTTATCTCTCCTTTGATCAGAAAGCAGAAAAAATAGCTGGCCTATCTTTGAGTACTTTCCCGCAAAAATATTTGCGGGCAGTTAATGTTACAGATGGAAATCTTAACGCGCGATGGTCAGAGTATCTGAATAAAGAACAAAGGGCAATTGGGCAAAAGGCACTTTTGTTTATGCAAGAGCGTTTGAATCTGATTGACCGGTTGATTACTGACAATATCAATCAAAAAATTCCAAGTGCTAAAGAGCGGTTAACGCACTGGCGGAATGAAGCGACAAAACAGGATAATGTTCGTGCTGATTGTTTCTATCGCAATGAGCTTGTATATAATTGGCTAATTGAATTTTTTATTGAACAAAGTAAAGAAACGTTTAAGGAAAAAAGAAACTATACTGATGCTCAGCTTGCTTCTGAACAGGTCCAACAGCAGTTAGAGGAATTGGCAAAGGAAAATATCCGGTTGGTTGATAACGGCCCGCATAGGTTTGTGCTTTTTAATATTGGGCAGGACAAGTGGTTTGTCATTGATGCCGCGGCTGATCAGTTTGAGATGACGATCCCTTCTGAACTGATAGGACTTGTGGTGATGCCCTTTGCAGAGGGAAAACTGAATTTAGTCGATACTGGACTACTTATTGGAAAACAGATTTCCTTTGAGGGTAAAGGAGTTGATAATGAATGGGCGTTTGGAATTAAAAGAAACGTATATGGTGATACAAAAGGACTTTTTCCCATCCATGAGGTCAAGCCTAATGGAATTGTTGTATATCAGGAAGTAAACGTATCAAAAATAGACGTATCAGTAGTAAAAAATATGGTCCGAAATAATAAGACAGATAATAAAATGACCAGTATGAACTTAACATCGCATACTTATTTTATTGAACAGGCAATATAAAAACAATGCAGAATATAAATGGTTTAGGGTGTAGGGCACAAACATAATGAATTATAAAAAAATAAAATTCAGTTTAATATTTAGAATTATCTCCTTAGTGCTTATCCAGGCGTTTCTGATCATGGGTATTGCCCATGTACCAATTTCAACAAAAAATGAAATGGTACAGGGCACGGCCTGGGCCGGAAATGTTAATTTATCTCCAAAGATTACATTGAACACTGATTTGTTTAAAAACGCTTACTTCTACGGTAATTATAAAGAGGGAGAATTGGCCGAGCTAGAGGGTATAGAGGCTGTTTTTAAACAACAGAAGGAGCTGTTGCTGGATAGTTTGAAAATCACGGAGGATAGATATAGGAGAATTCGAGAATTTAAAGATAAAATGCTTGATGAGCTAAAAGAAGCACAGGCGCGGGGAGTTTCAAGCTTAAAGGTAAGTCAACTCTGGCAGATGAGTGTAAGGACAGTCATGGAAATAATAGCAAAGTCAGTTATCGAAGAAGCTAAAAAAAATAATGTGGCTGTGATTATAATGGGCAGCTTAGCACGTGTTTCTGATTTTAGCCTTGTTTCGGATATAGACTTTGTTGTTATTGCTTCAAATTCCTCATATACAGCTGACGCCCAGTATTATGAAAGACAGATTAAATACGGATTGCAAGCAGCCGGTTTTAAATTAGACGATCAATTGTCTGATATTTTTAATAGCGATTTTAGGACTCCGGAAAAAATACCTGAGCTTTTAGTTAAAAAAGAAATACGTGATTTTAGTGCCATGGGAATGGATATCGCGCCTATTGATTTAGGGGTTAATCCAATTATTACTAATTTCTTTTTCGATACAGAAATTATATTTGGGAGTGAAGAAGTCTATAACAGACTCAGGCAGATAGTTAAACCCCATCTTTCTGAAGGGGAGATCATAGCCTCTAAAGATGGGTTGGAAAGAATTAATTTAGAAAAAGAATTAATGAAAGATATAAATGCCAGTGCGGTATTAACATTGGGTGATCTAGAAAAAATCGATATCAAAAAACGGCTTTTAAGAAATATTCAGACGTTTGTCTGGATAAACCGCATCCGTCATAATATTATCGAAGAAAAAGATATTGTTAAGGTTGTTGATGTTTTGGTTGAACGCAGCAACCTATCTCCGTATGAGGCAAAGGCGTTAAAGTCAGCGCTTGAGTTTGGTGTGCGCGTGCGCAATAACGCGAATAAAATTAGTGCACAAGTATTGGCTGAGCTGCCTTATCATTTGAATGCTATAGATACGATCATTGCCGAAAATCTTGGCATGCCAGAACTCAAGCAGGCATCATTAACTGCTGTTGCGGCTATGCATATGGTACATGATGAGACAACAAAAGGGTTGGAAGATGAAATTGCCAAACTAAAGAAACAAAAAGAGCAGCTTATTTATCAGCTCTACGGTGGTGGTTGGGTGGATATAAAATCCCAGGAAAAGGAATTGGATGAACAAATTAATCTTCGGATGAAAACATACTGGCAGACAATGAAAGATTTGTTAAGTAACGCTTCCCGTTACGGGGTTTCTAATACTGAAATCGGCTTGATTCGGGCCAAGATAAACAATACCATTCTTGAATTGATGCCTGATAATGCTGATGAAATTGGGTTTATGATTGATAAGAATCTTGATGGGATGAGACAGAGGCAATTTAATATAACTGTTATGGAAGGTTTATTGGTCGGACAGGCGATATAGAAAACAATATTGC
>JAZDHG010000003.1:0-2646 GCA_043806135.1 Candidatus Omnitrophota bacterium | reverse complement strand
AAGCTGTGATATTATTGAAGTCAGTATTGATGCTTTTCATAAAAATACTTATGAAAACATCAGAGTGGGTGGGGATTTTGATCTGGTCATTAGGAATACTTTAAAATTGATAGAACTGCGGAATAGTTTGAATAAAGATGTCAAGATCATGGTAAGTATAATAGACCAGTCTGAAGTTAAAGATGAAATGAACGATTTTAAGAAGCATTGGCATAATAAAGCAGACAAAGTGCTCATCAGAAAACTGACCAGTATCGGCGGACTGGTGGAAAATAAAATCAAGAAAAATACGCAGGCCAGTTTTGAGTCAAGATGGCCGTGTCCGTTGTTATGGAGAAGGATGTTCATTAATGTAGACGGACTTGCTGAATTCTGTGTTGATGACTGGCTGGATGAATCGGTTATCGGTGATGTCCGCAAAGAGAGTTTGAAAGATATCTGGCAAGGTCAGGCGTATCAGCAATTAAGACAGATGCATTTAAACCAGGAATTCATCAGAAATAGAAAGTGTGCGCTTTGTGCTGATTGGCAGGCACGAACATGGGATTATGATTATTTTAGCGCATTGGAAGCTATAGGAATTAAAACAGGATGAATAAAGTTTCGCACAGCCAGCTAATTTATCAGACCAAAGGGTTATGCCCGATATGCTGCCATTGGGTTGATGCTCAGGCAATTGAGGATGAGAACAAGGTTTTTTTGCGAAAGACATGTTCTGAGCATGGGCAAACAGAAATTCTGATATGTAGTGATGCTTCATTTTTTCGGCAGTTAAGAGAGGCTTATCTGATAACTCATACTGAAATATTTCCGCAGTCGCGCTATTTGCTGTATTTGACCCCTGCTTGTAATCTGTCATGTCCGATATGTTTTTTAAGCCCTCAGTTAGACCAAAAGAAGGATATTACACTTGAAGAGCTTAATAAAAGTTTATCTGCGCCAAACAGGGAGCTGCTTTTGTTTGGGGCAGAGCCTACCTGCAGGAATGATTTGCCGCAAATTATTGAGGCTCTCAAAAAAAGACAATTTTCTGTCAGCTTGTATACTAATGGATTAAATATGTCGGATTTAGAATATGCGCAAAGAATAAAAACAACAAACGTTGATAAGATATATTTACAGTTTGACAGTTTTAATGATGAAGTATATGTGAAGCTGCGAGAAAAAAAGTTATTGGATATAAAAAATAAAGCATTAAATAATCTGAAATCATTGGATATTCCGGTGGTTTTGGATGTTACACTGGTAAATGATCTGAACGATCATGAAGTGGGCAGGATCTTTGATTTTGCCTGCAGGGAACATTTTGTAAGTGCGCTGAATTTTATTGCTTACGTGCGTTCCGGCGGCGGCAATGATTTTCTAAATGACAATGTATTAATGCCCGATGATATAATTGAAAGAATAATTGAGCACACTAAAGGCAGGATAACCCGTGATAAAATCAAGGTATATCAGAAGCTTCTCTATATTTATATGTCGATATTAAAAAGGCGCACATGTTTTTATATCCAATATTTCTGGGTTTACCGCGTGGGTGCGGGGAAATACCTGACTCTTGATGAAATTATTGATTTTGCAAAACTCGATAGAGTTCTGAACGGCTATCTAAAAATTGCCTCTAAAACAGGGAAAATGTTTGCGATCGCCTACCTGTTTTTAAAGTCTCCGGCGCTTTTTTTAGCCATTAAGAAAAAACAGATATTTTTTGAAATGCTCAGAATGGCATTTGCGCACAGTTTTAATAAGGGAGAATATGCAAAGAAAAGCAGTAAATTCCTGCAGCTTATTTTTTCGACTGCCTGCGACCCGCATAAATCCGATATAAACATTGCTAAACGCTGCCATGTGGGGATGATCCACAAAGATAATAAGGGTGAGCTAAAAATAGATGATGAAAACGGAATGTACTTATTGCAGGAAGAGATAAACAGTAAAACAATGTCAGGTAAAATATAATATGCGTATAGGATTTGTTTACTCAGAGATGGAAAATCTGGGAATTGAACATCTTTCAAGCTATCTCAAAAAGCATGGTCATCAGACCACTTTGTTTTTTGATCCTCAGTTATTTAACGATACGGTTTCCCGCAATAATGCCTTCAGCCGTGTCTTTACATACCAGAAGCAGCTTATATCTCAGATCATTGAATGGAAACCGGATATTCTGGCGTTTTCGGTATTAAGTACAAATTATACATGGGCAAAAGCTTTTGCCCAACAGATAAAGCGAGTAATAGATATTCCTATTGTTTTTGGAGGTATTCATCCCACTTTGTCGCCAGAATCAGTTATGGAACTTGATTTTGTTGACTTTGTTATTGTGGGTGATGGGGAACAGGCATTGCTTGAGCTTGCGGAAAACTTAGGCTGTGAAAAACGGCTGCAAACCACAGCGAATATATGGTCAAAGAAGGACGGCATTATATTTAGCAATGCGCCAAGAGCGCTTATTGATGACCTGGATTCACTGCCTTTTCCGGACAAAGGTATATTTTATGATATCATGCCTTATTTGAGCCGGCATTACACGATAGTCACAAGCCGCGGCTGTCCGCATATGTGCACTTTCTGCTGTAATCACACATTAAGCAAAATAAGCTCAGGCAAAACAAAGTTTCTCAGGCGCCGCTCACCGGAAAATGT
>JAZDHG010000002.1:0-13813 GCA_043806135.1 Candidatus Omnitrophota bacterium | reverse complement strand
GAGCCCCTGATTTTTTTTAAAATAAGTAAGTAAAAATCCATGCATAAACTGAAAACAAACAGCGAAAAAAGCACTGTTTTTTGAAAAAAAGACTTTCCTGCATTTTTTCTGCCAAATAGGTCTTTATGCTCTGTCTGCTTCTCTATCGGCTCCCCCGGGGTGATTTTTACAACATCGTTTTGACCTGGCGATTTCAAATTTGGACAGGAATTTTTCTGGTAATTAACAATAAGGTTCTTAATCTGCAGAGTTTTCAGGAGTTCACAAGTACGCAATACTCTGGTTTTACGTATATCCTGAGTAAGCCCTAAATCATCCCTCCAGCTTCCCGGGTCAGTAACATCTTGATAAGTTATTCCAAAGCGATGCGGAAAAACAGCCAGGTCAGAGCCGGGCATCAGGACAAAAGAGGAAACATTAGTAACCTGAGTAATGTATTTTCTGTTTTGCCGCAGGAATTCAAGTGTCTGCTCAAAATCATTAACACTTTCACCGGGAAATCCGACTATTATATTCATGCGTACTTCGATACCGGCATCATAAGTCCTTTTTATCAGTTTAGCCGCATCGGCATTGTTGTAATGCTTATTCATACGCTTTAAAACAGCATCAGAACCGCTTTCTATCCCGTAACAAAGCGAATTACATCCGGATCTTTTTATTTTTTGGATTAAGCTATCGCTCATGTTCTTTCTTATCGCCGCATAACTGATCCATCTTATATCAATTTCAGTATTAATAAGAAGATCACAGAATTTCTCCAGATGAGCAAGATTACCGTTACACAGCAAATCATTGAACTCAATATGTGTTGTCCCATAGCATTCCGTGTGATGTTTAATCTCAGCAATAATATTCTCCGGCTTCCTTACCCGGAAATTTGAGCACATATACCAGTCTATACAGTAACTGCAGCGGTTAATGCAGCCTCTGCTCATCAACATAGGCAGCGGCCGGTACTTTTTATCATCATTATAATCACTTAAATCAAAATCTTTAAAATCAGGGAAAGAAATAGAATCTATATCCTTTACAAAAGCAGCCGGATAAAATTTTTGCTTTTTCGCTAAGTTATTATGTAATAAACCGGGGATTTTCAGTTTTTCCGGAAAAATATTTTCTGAATTGGAAAAATAATCTATAAATCGATCAAACACTTCCTCTCCTTCGCCGATAACAAAAAAATCAACCGCATCTTTAGGCACAGCTTTGCGGTCCCAGCTATGAAAACATCCCGGACCTCCAAGGACAATGATTTTCTCAGGATATTTTGCTTTAATCTGTACGGCAACTAACCCTGCAAAAGTCGTACTTATTAAATTGTTTGCGGAAAAACCAACAATAGAAAAAGGTTCTAACTTATCGACAAAAATATTTATTTCTTTTTTAAAATGCTCGCATAGGTTCTTTGCTATATCAACCGGAAGCATTTTATTTATCGTATCCAGTTCCCAAAAGAGCCTCTGTTCAGCCCCAGCCTTTTTATACAAATCCAGATTTAGATCAAAAATTTCGATCTCTTTCCCTTTTGACCTGAGATAAGAAGAAAGATAAGCGATCCCCAAAGGAGGCATAACCACACCCCAGGGAGGACAATTTATCAGCACTGTTTTATTCATCATTATCACCTACATTAATCTTCGCACAAAAATAATCACAGCTTCCAGGCAGAAAGACTTTACCGCCGTTTTCTTCTGTACGCTTTGCCGATATTACCCTGGCATTTATGATCTTATCGGAATTCTGAATCTGCGGTTTTATTTGCCCTTGTGTACTGCTGAAATCAAAACTGATCCCCGGCATTATTTGGCCCTCATTTTTAGCTCCCCGGACACATACACATTTAACCTGGGAATTTTTTATGTTGGCCTCATTCCAGGACATAGCTAATGGAAATTTGCCGCGTTCTTCAGTTGTATTCCACCTGTCATAAACTGGTGAAAGCATAATGCTGGCTTTGCTCTCCTCGATTTCGATCTTTGAGTCAACACTCATATTGATCTGCCAAAGCAGGGAATTACTGCTGTCGATCTTAATCCGCCATTCCTGAGATACCGGAATATTCCGCCAATTATTCTTCAGAACCAGTTCATCATTGCTATGCTTTATTATCTTCCATTTTGCTTTTGAAGAATCATGCCACAGGCCGAAAATACAAACAGAGGAATTCAACCCTACCCCCTGTGTTAATTCCTGTTTATTCCAAAAAAGTTTTATACCCTCATCATGCATTTGGGCAAGCAGTTTACCCTGAGAGATACTTCCCATAACCTGTTTTTTTCTTCTGTTAACATGCGCCTGAAATGTCTGTTTTACTTTCTTTTCCTTAAAACACTTTTTAATTTTGGCTCCAAGCAAAAACAATCTGAGAATATATATTTCAAGAGCGCTCAAAGACTGGATCTTCTTATGCATATGCACATTACGCGCCAGATCATCACAGCTCTTATAGCATCCGACCAAAGCATCAGGATCATTGCCGATAAAAGAGAAAAACACATCATTCTTTGACGCGCACAATGCCCTCTTCCTGAATTCCTGCTGTTTCCTGTTATTCCAAATATGAGAAAAACTGTCCGCATAGATATTTCCTACCGGAATACGATGCGCTTTAAGGCAGAAATTCACATTTCCGTCTGCAAGAATTCTTGCAAACAGCCAGCCGACATAACATGGCAAATTAGTGAGTATATTCTTATCGTATTCAGCGCATTTAGCATCCACGTTGCTAACCCTGCGGATAAACTGCTCAAAACCCAGCACTTTTACTTTATTTTTATCTCCTACGCTCAAACGCTCCTCTATATCCTTAGCACTCTTAAGAACATGTTGTCTTTGAACGTCTGAAAGCATCAGGGCATCTGTGGCATTAGGTATTGTATCAATTACCGTAAACTCAAGAGAATTTGAACCAGTGGCTATAGCAAAGTCTACCATTTGGTCAAGCTCATCATAATTCATATTAGAGATCACATTATATATGTTTGTATACGGCAGGTCTTGTTTCAGGGAATTAAGAAGCTTTAACATTCCTTTTATCTGAAAAAACATCTCCTGGGACTTATTAGGATGGGTTTTTAGATATGTCTTCGGCTCACCCGCCCAGACACTAATGACCAGATTATCGACTTTAAGATCAACCAGCCTTTTGACCATATCTTCAGTAACAAGTGTAAAATTAGTATTTATATAGACTCGCAGCCCCTTTGACTTCACATGCTCTAAGATCTCCATAATATCTTGATGCATAAAAGGCTCTCCGCCGCCGGCAAAGTATATTTCCTTTGTTCCCATTGCATGAAGCTGATCAATGGTTTTTTTCACTACCTCCAGAGGCAAAGTTTGCTGTTTTACATTATCACTTATTTTTTTATCATTAAGCAGAGGCGAGTTGCACCAACATCCGATACAGTCATTATTACAGTCATTGGTCAGGTCTATCTGCACACAAAAAGGCCCCTTATATGCATAGCTCCCATCAAGTACTCCCAGGATGTCCAGATAATACTCGGTGATTTTTCTGGGACGCATTTTCTTTAAAACCTGCGACAGGCCCTGATTGGCCAATTGACTCTTAAAAAATTTCAAAGGGGCTCTACTTTTATATTCAAATAATGACTGCTGTGCAGGACTTTCCTCTAATTTAAATTTTAAGTTAAAATAGTCATACCTGCCAGGGACAAATTGTTCTATCTTCAAACGGCGCATTTGCAGGATTCTGGCTTTTGTTTTTAAATCCGTATTCTGTATCTGAGGATATGTGTTCTTTTCCATTGCCCCCACAAGAGAAAGCTCCAACACGGGCAGCACGTTTTCCTGCTGGGCCCCATCCTGCAAAGCAGTCAATTTCCTGCTTTTCGAATTATAAAGCTCAATCTCCTCCCAGTCCTGCAACTGCGGAAACTTACCGACACCCAGGTCATCCTTCCACATATTAAAATCAGGCTGCAGCATAATTCCGGATTTATATTCTAAAAGCTGCACTGCTCTCTTAACCTCCATCTGGGAAGTCCATTTAATACTGTTATCCTCATCTATTGATATCTGCCAGTATTGACGCACCGGAACATCATCCCAATTTAATCTTACTGTTATCACCTCATCTGATTCTTTTTCCAGTTTCCAGTTAGCCTGCGATGAATCAAACCACCTTTCCCCATAATAAAAAGACGTGTTTAACCCCACACCTTTAGTTATTTCTCTGTCCTTCCAGTAAAGACGCACCTGTCCTTCCCCAAACTTCATTTTAATACTGTCTCTTGAAATAACCTCTTCTATGATCCAGATATTTTTACCTAAAAAATTCTTTATGCAAGATGGTAAAAAGAATATTTTTCTGACAAGAAATTTGACAACTTTCAGCCCGGTTTTTAATATTCCCTTTTCAGCCAAAGAGCTCTTAAGTTTAGCCTTTAATGGTTTTTGTTCAAACACAAGTTTTTTACGTTTCATCTGGTAATGCTGATTCCATCTAACATATGCCTGTTTTTTGGCATTTTGAAGCTGTTTTGCCGTCAGTTTTTCCGTACGGATCACACTGCTGTGATTGCCGTCAAATTTTTCCGGATCCTTAGTCAGCAGATATCCCTTTGCATCCATCTGCTCATAGAACTTTGTGCCGGGAAACGGAGTTGCCAGAGAAAACTGCACTGATGTGGGGTTCAGCAATAATGCATAATCAATGGTATCCTTTATTGTTTCCTTCGTTTCTCCCGGCAAGCCGAAAGTAAATGTCAGATGAGTTCTTATGCCTAAATACTTTGTGTATTTGATCATCTCCTCGGCTTTTTTGAGATCAAGCCCCTTGCCGACTCCGTCTAAAATCTTTTGGGAGGAAGACTCAATGCCGTATTTAACAGCAAAAAGACCTGCATCTCGCATTACTTCAAGCAGCTCCTCATCCATCAATTCAGCTCTGGCCATAATTGCCCATGGAATCTGCATATCCCTGGTTTTTAGCTCCCGGCAGAAATCAAGCATCCTTTTTCTGCCAACATTCCAGGTATCATCATCAAAATAAACCGACTTAAAACCAAGCTCTTTGACCAGATATTCCATCTCATCAACAACATTTTTAACGCTTCTGACCCGGTATGAATTCCCCCCATACATCACCTGCGGCCACAGGCAAAATGAGCATCTAAAAGGACAGCCTCGGCTTGCCCACATAGAAGCACAGGGCAAAGGTATATCGCCAGGGGCGTCATTGTATTTCTTAACTGGCAGCAGTTTTCTTTCCGGCCACGGCAGCCAATCAAGGTCGCTTATAAGTTCACGCGGAGGATTTTTAACAGCTTTATCTCCTTGCCTATATAATATTCCTTTAACGGCATCGAGATCTCCCCCACTCTCTAGTTTCTGTGCAAGCTCAAGAAGGCTTGCTTCATATTCTCCGAATAAAACGTAATCAATACTCTTGTTTTTATTTAAGAACTCAACTCCTGCTATATGTATATCAGGACCGCATAACGCAACCGGGAACTCACCATTAAACCTAGAAATAAATTTCAAATCATGATTTAAAGTAACAGTAGAAGTCTCCACAACAAGCAAATCCGGATTAAGAGTGGCAATTTTTTTATGGAATGATTCATAAGATGTTTTATCGGCTATAGCATCGATAATATGAGCATCAAAACCATGTTTTTGAAGCAATGCAACCGCATAGGCAAGATAAAAAGGAAAAGATAGATAGTTCTCCTCTGTCTGATCCTTAATGTGCGGCCAGCGTGAACCGGCACGTACTCCCCAACGATTTCCTTTTTTCCAAGGCAGATTTACCAATACAATTCTCATAACTTCCCCATCATTTCCTTCATATCAATTAATTACTTGAGCAAACTATCTAAAGATTTCGATAGAATACCCGCGATGATTTTATTTCCTTCAAAGTTTGGATGAACTAAATCAATAAAAAATTTATTAACATTTTTATAAGCAGCAAAAAAAGGCAAGACGTCAATTACCACACAATTATATTTTTCTTTCAATTTTTCTAACTCATTCTTATAATCAGTATAGTATTGCATTTTACCTTTTTTAAAATAAATCTTAAAAGGCGCGACAAAAACAATGTCCGCCCCCCTTTTTCTAGCGAAAAGCAGCATCTCCTCACAATTTTTGTAATAATCCATCGGCGGCACTCTTCGTATTTGTTTTCCCCACACAAAGTTTTTTAAAAAAAGATAAAGTGCGCTGTGTTCCAAAATGGTTTTATCTTCAATCTTAGTTACTTCACCAAATCGCTGATCCTTATCCTCAAAAAACAAAGCCATGGAATTATCGTTTATTCCAAACCAGCTTATTATTAAATCAAAATCATATTCCGATATTATACTTTTTAAATACCGCACTCCCTGAAAAGAACTATACCCCCCCACCCCGGCATTAATTATTTCAAAATTTCTTCTCCCAAACCTGTGTTTAAGAAGTCTTTCAAGTTGAACCTCATATGTAAATTGCCGGGGAAGAATCCCATCTTTCCCATGACTCTGCGTTACAGAATCACCTAAACATATAATACGAAAAACACCTTTTTTCTTGCGTAATTCATTCTGGAACTCATTTGGCTTCCAAAACAGCTTCTCATGCCTTAAATAAGCAGGTACGGAATAACTTCTCAAATGCCTAAATCGCATATATTCTATTTGCAAAGGCAAATTAACGGCTTTCCTGACCATATACTCTGCCAAAAAAAATGCAAAGACAATTCCCAATGCAATTATTATTATGATTGACATTGGGCTAACCGCTATCTTTTTATTCTCCTTTGTCCAAACCAATTTTAATTTCATGCACTATCTTGCTTTCTTCAGGTACTTGTCCCATTGTCCTCTAAGTAATTCAAATAATGCCCCGGCTACAATAGTATTACCCTCATTATTAAAATGACAAGAATCCGCATAAAGACTTTTCATATCTTTTCCCAAAAAAAATGGGTTTAGATACAATACCTCGCATCCGTATTTTTTCTCAAGCTCATCCAGCTTTTCCGGATACCCCTCAAAGTATTCTATTTTGTTATTTAAACCAGACTGAAAAGGAGCGACAAAAACTATTTTGAACCCCTTTTCCCGGCCAAATATGATCATTTCCTCACAATTCTTATAAAAATCCTCAGGGGGAACTCGTACTACAGGATTTTTCAATGATTTTTTTATAAAAGTAAAATTTTTAATGAACAAGAAAAGTTTGCTTTTTTCAAGGATATTATAATTGATATTATCCTTGTCCTCAGGTACTCTCTGCTCTTTATCAGAATAGAACAAGGCATGAAAATAATCATTTACCCCAAACCAGCTTATTACCAGATCCGGCTCATATTCCCACAATGTTTTTTTTAAATACCTCAGTCCCTGCAGTGAGCTGTACCCTCCTCTGCCCGCATTCATAACTTCGATCTTCTTATTTTTATATTTTGCCGCAAGTAACTGCTCAAGCTTATATACATAGGTCTGCTCCAAAGGCAAAAGACCTTTTTCCTGCGCGTCGCCCTGAGTTATAGAATCACCGATACAGATGATCCTGAACGTATTTTTGTCTTTCTTTTTAAGATATTTTACATTTCTAAAATCTTCAAGCGGCTTCCAGAACAGATCACGGTCACGGTTCTTACCGGGAATTTTTCTATATTCATAGCAGGAAAAACGCAGATATTCCTTTTTGACAGGCAAAAGCATAACACTCCTGACTAAAATCTCTCCGCATAAAAACGCAAGCAAAACCGAGAATAAAATTAAGGCAAATATCCCTCCGGGGTTAACCTTATATTTTATTTTAGCTTTTTTTCTAAACCAAGTAATCCTGAATTTCATCAGATAGTAAAAAACTCCTCCAAATCATAAAGTTTAAACTGATCCCATACATCTCTGATGACCTGATGGGTATCGCAATGCTGACAATATTCATCAAAAAGTGATGTGCCGTTTAAAAATTTTGCTTTTGAGTTTTCGCTTAAAAACTTTGCCTGATATCTGAAACGCTTATAATCAGCCGAGTTCCAGATATCTTTAAACCCCTTTTCTGACAAGTACCCGACTGTTCTCAGATGGCAGCAAAAACTTACCTCTCCAGAGGCAGGGATAAGGCAGAAGTTCCATCCCAGAGTGCAGCCTTTTTCCAGAAACACATTTCCCGACCAGGAACCGCTCTCCGGTTCAAAGTTCTCAAGCTGGAAATCAGTAGTATCCAGCAATTGTATGTCTCTGCCCTTTGCCATTTCTTTCACTTTAGCAAGGGAGCTCTTTATTTTTTCCATATCCTCCGGATTTAATTTCAAAAACTCAATGTTTTCATCCAAACGGATCAGATAAAAACGCATGACATCAGCGCCTATCTCAATATCATTCCTGGCCATTTCAATAAGTTCATGCGCGTTTTGATTATGAATCACATGGGTCATTATCAATCTTAGCTTATTTTCCGTTTTTTTCTTTTTAAGGTCACATAAATATTTTAAATTCAACAGAATATCTTCAAATGTTTTTTCATTTTGTTTTGTGTTTATTTTTGCAAATGTTTTTGCTGTTCCTGCCGGCAGACTGCAGAATATCTCACTTATTCCGTTTTTTATAGAATTTTCTGCATTGGCCTTATTCATGAGAATGCCGTTAGTAAAAAAAGACACCTGGATACCTTTATCCCGCGCGTATTTGACCATATCAAAGAACTTCTCATGCATCAAAGGTTCGCCATCTCCCTGGAAAATGATCAGATCAACCATTAAATCTCCCAAATCATCCGCGATGGTTTTAAACTTTTCAATTTCAAGCTTCATCTCATAATACTCTTTGGGATGAGTTACGCCCGGAGTATGAACCCAGCAATGGATACAATTTGCATTACAACGATGATAAGGATCCATAACAATTATCGCGGGGCCGATGAAAGCATGCTCACATATAACACCGAGCAAGCGCAATAGCTGCCTTTCATTACCAGCATCAGCCTGAGCGCAAACTCTGGTGATCAATTTAAACAAATCTCTGTCAATAAGAGTGAAACTAATACTGCCATGTGCTTTAGCGATCTTCTTAAGTTCTTCCAGATACTCAATAAAATTCCTGCGTAATCTTCGAAGCGGAAACATATTCAACTTTAAGGATCTCAAATCAGTATTCTGGCCATTGCAGTTTAGCGCAAATTTAAGGATTTCACCCAGGTGAAAAAAATTATACCTGGAAACCCCAATTGCAATATTTACATTCTTGCTTTTTTTATTAAGATCTTTAATCTTTTTTACTTTTTCGCTAAATTCATCTACCCCAGCTATACGGTTATGCAAATCTTTAGTATCAGCATATAAATAAACCGCTTCACTTTCTATTGCCAAAGGCTGCGCTTTTATTTTATGCTCTTTAATTTGTTTACTGTCTTCAACAAGTTTAATCGTCCCCAAAAAGCAGATAAATTCCTGTTTTGGATACATCTTCGTTTCCTCGGTCTCCACAACCTGTCCCTGAAAAACACGCCCCTTTATGTTTTCATCTGTATTTTGGATCAAGGACTGATGCTTATCATCAAGGCTGAACATAACTCCGGGCAATCCATCAACGGGATATGTTCCGAATGTTTCTCCGTCGCGGTTACGGATTATATCGTGCCAATAGCTGAATTTTTCCGGAAATTTTCCCTCTTCAAAGGAATTGAACCATTCTTTGTATGCGCCGTTTAGAATAATTCCCGCCTTATGTTCGATTATCTCAACCGTTTTTAACAATTTCATCGATATTTTCCAGGAAAACTCATCCATTGAACTAAAATCCAACTCCCAGGTCTGAATCGCGGGAAACGGATTAAAATCAACATCTATTTTAAGTTTCTTATCAGATACTTTATTTATTTCCCATTTCATTTTACCCGAGTCATACCAGCGTCCTCCGGAACAAACAGCTGAGTGCAGACCGATATCAGTGGTAATCTCTCTATCTTTCCAGAACAGACGAACTTTACCCTTGCTGCATACAAGCTTCATGCTACCGGTTGAAATTCCACTGCGCAGGATCTCTTCATCCATTTTTTCCTTGATAAAGTCTTCTGTATTCTTTTTATCCTCAATTACTTTAATCTGCTGATGGAATTCAAAAACATCTTCTTGCACTGATTGCAGAAAGCGGGCTTTTGCATCTTTGTCCCCGTTTTGAACCAAAAGCTTTGCTTGGCATCCATCTATATTTTTAAATAATATGCCCGGGAGATTTTCCGTGTTCTTTAAACCGATAGCTCCATCCGGCAGATCCTCGATCATTTCCTGCCAGGAACCGAAAGCCGCCGGAAAGCTGCCTGATTCATATCCTCCCAGCCACTCTTTGTAATCAGGATTAACTACCAGACCTAATGACATCTTACCGATCAATTCCGCCCTTTTCTCTTTTAATTCAGTTTTAACTCTCCATTCAAATGATGTCCCATTATTTATAGTCAACTGCCAGGACTGCTTTATAGGCAGAGGACGCCAGTCAATATCTATATAAATGCACTGATTATTTATCCTTTGCACTTTCCAATATGCTTTGCTTGAATCAAACCACTCGCCCCCTACCATCAATGCCGTATGCAGTCCCTGATTTGCCGTAAGCTTTAGCTCATCCCAATAAAGATGTATTGTGGAGTGATCAAGTTCTAATTTCAATTTACCTTCTCTAAGCTGCCTTTGTTCAAGCAACTGCTTATTTTTTCTCTCCAGGAAATTATCCGTTTTCCCCCTGCTGTCCAGCAAATATAAGTTTAAGTTAAAAGGCTTATAACGATTAGGCTTTAGTATCTCGTTATGAAAATCCTGCTCTATCCGTAAAGCCCGGCTCTGGGTTGCATGGGGAGAATTCTGAAGTAAAAGTTCACCGTGCTGAAGATTTTCAAAAATAACCGCAGGAAAATTTTCCAGGTTCCCAACTCCTAACAATTTACCTTCCGGATCCTGAAGAAAAATATTATCCCAGAAATTGGTGAAAGAGGGAAAGTTGCCTTCTTCTACGGCACTTATCCATTGCTCATAATCCTGCCGCAGTATAATCCCGCAAAGCATTCTCTCGATTTTTACCTCTGATTTTACATCCATATAAACTACCCAGTTAAATCCGTTTTCAATGCGCCTGATCTGCCAGAGATGCCGTATGGGGATTTTTTTCCAGTCAATAGTGACATGTAACATATCATTTTTCTTTTCAAAATTCCAGCCCCCATCAGAGGAGCTGGACCATTTCCCATTGATCAGCACTGACGTATGCAGGCATATATCGCTGCTAATCAGTCTATTTGCGTATAAAAGCTCTAAACGCTGCTTTTTAACTCTAAGTTTAGCCTCTGCGCTGGTTAATTCACATATAGTAAGTTTTGAAAATAGCTTTTCGAACATAATATAATCTCCCATCAGAGCTTACAAAGATTCCTCCTGGTAGTAACAGCTGACAATCAGGTGACAATTCTGTTTACATTTATTGATCTTTTCTATATGCATTTTTGCCTCTCTAGAACTAATAATACTCTTGAGCGGTTTCCCGTTTTTAAAATTATCTATTATCCCGATCATTGAGCACATGGAGACAATCCCCACGGGATCTATTATCAGAACATTACCCTTACCCAAATTACAGCGGCCGTTTTTAATAAACAGCAATGGGTTAAGAAAATATTCGCGAAAGATGTTAAGCTGTTTTATGCTGTCTGCGATAATATACTGCTTCTGTTTCAATTCTATCAACTCATCTATTGTCTTATTTACAGTATTTTTATCATCCGGCCATAGAAATTTGTTTTTCTCATATTTAAACCAATCTTCTCGCGTTGCTTCCGTAAAAGAAAAAGGCTGGGTTATGGCTTGAAAGTTTATATGAAAAAGCCCCTCATGGCGTTCAGCCCATTGAGTAAGCTCCACAACCTCTTTGAGATTTACACCGCTGATAACAGTATTAATGCCCATTTTTGTAGCCGGTGAATATAACAAAACCAGATCTATTGCTTGCAAAACTCTGTCTCTAGCGCCCTTAGCCCCTCTTAAGTAATCATGCGTTTTGGGATTTAAACTATCTAAAGAAAATGATAGCGATTCAAGTCCTGCCTGATTCATTTTTTGAGCTACATCCTTATTTACAGCAGAACCGTTGCTGATCACATGCATTTTAAGATTAAGATCTCTGCCGTGTTTTATAAGATCAAAAATTCCCTCTCTCAAAAAAGCTTCCCCTGCTCCCGCAAAATTGATCGTGAAACCATCTTCTTTTGGCAAATCAGCTATTTCACTTAATACGTTTTTCCATTGTTCTATCGACAATACATTATCTTGATTCAATGGGCTATTTTGCCAGAAGTTGCACATCCGGCATTTATAGTTGCATTTATAGCTTATACCTAAATCACAGCAGCTAAGCGGTTTCAACTGATTGTTTTGTCCAAATTGGTTCATTTGTTTTGCAATTCCGTACTTAATTCATCTTCTTCAAAAAAACAGTTTATTAGAAAATGGCAGTTCTTTTTACAGCTTTTTATTTTATCACGAATTTTTTCCGCATCTTCTGAATGCCAGATTTCTCTAATATCATCCCCTTTTCGGATATCTCCCAAAACGCCGTAATTAAAACATAAAAATATTTGTCCGATAGAACTCACATGCACTGCTTTATACATGTTACAGACTGTCTTTTTTACAAACCTTTCCGGATATCTTAAGTACTCTTTAGCCGCCCTCAACTGTGCGACAGAATTGTTGATTTTATAATGATTTTGTTTCATTAAAATCAACTTATCCATAAGTTCATCCATATCCCCTCTATTTTTAGGCCATAAAAATCCGTATTTGCCTTCCCACCAATGTTCCTCAGGCTGAGTATTGTTAGGCTGCATTGCAACCATTATCAGGACATGCTCTATCTTTGCATTATTGTTTATCCATTCCATTAGCGCAATAAAATCCCTATAAGTTTGTTCATAAATCACGCTTATTAACGACACCTTCATTGACGGAGCAAATTTATTCAAGTTGTTAATAGCCTGGATAGCCCGTTCATGAACTCCTTCAACACCACGCATATAATCATGTTTTTCGGGGTCAATACTATCTAAAGAGATTTTAATGTTCTGCAGTCCGACATCGCCTAAATGTTTCGCGACTTTCTCATCAATGAGGAACCCGTTTGAATTCAGGTTAGTGCGTAATCCACAGCTAGATGCGATCTCAATGACTTCAAATATATCTTTAAATAATAGCGCCTCCCCGCCTCCAAAATTCAAAACAAAATCATCATCAACCAGTTCCCGCAGTTCATAAAGAAACTTTCTATATTGTTCTATGCTCGGTAAACAATTAAAATCATTCTCACTGATGAAAATATCAGGCTGCCATTTTCGGCACATTTTACATTTAAGCATACAATTATCAGTTATCCCTAGACATCCAAATCCCGGTTTCACCACTTTTAAATACTCCCTTCTCCTATTCTGAATAACTTTGTGAATCGTCAAAATTACAATTAACCATTGCCTGACAATTCCTCCGGCATTCTCTTATACTCCTGCGCACTTCCCGAGCTGATTTTGAACTCCACATATCTTTAATACTGCTTTTCTTTATATCTCCTATTTCAGGCATATTAAAACACAAATGCACTTTTCCCGCGGGAGTTATGTTTATCGCCTGCACATCAAGATGGCATTGCCCTTTTTTAATAAACTCATTAGGGCTGCTGAAATATTTTTTAAAGACCTTGAATTGGCTTGCCGGGTTTGTTATCAAAAACGGCTCTTTAAAATCATTATCCGATTTAAGACCATACATCTGATCCATCACATCATGCACCTTCTGTATATCTTTAGGCCATAA
>JAZDHG010000001.1:0-44985 GCA_043806135.1 Candidatus Omnitrophota bacterium | reverse complement strand
CTTTAAAAACAGTGTCTGCATCAGGCGCATATCGCAATATGAAATATATATAGTGTAAATCTTTGGCCTGCTTTTGTTCGTCTTCGCGGTCAATAAACGTGGCGGCTTTATGATATAAAAACGCTGACGGCTTCGGACAATAGACGGTATAACCTTCTTTTTTATTCTTGATATCCACAACAATCCGGTATTTAAGCAGAAAATCGAACTTCTCGATTCTGTTAATATCTATCTGGCTGCCGATAATTTTATCTATGATGCTTTTCTCTATTGTCGGCGGCGCGATAAAATCTAATCGGACCTTGCCTTCTTTGTACAGCACCACAGGATACATTCTATCCATCTGCGGATGCCGTTCTTTATAATCTAACGAAGAAAGCAGTTCAAAAATTGTCCTTGGATAGATTCGCGTTTTCCCTGTGCCAAACCCAAAATCAATATCAGCAGTAGTAACCGGCTTTATAGCAAGATTATTCCAGAGATATTTTGCATACACGTAAGATAACCATCCGCCCACAAGCGTCAGGTCATCAAGATATTCTTTAAGGTCGCTTAAAACCTTGAAAAACGTAAACTCAAGATACTCAATTTCAGTCAAGGTTTTTACCTTTCTCTTCTAAAAGCTTCGCGAGATATTCTGCATGCTCTCTGCCGCGCGGCTGGAAATGATATAAATCAAGATAAAGCTGAAGATTAGAAACTACCGCAAAGCCTTTTATTTTTTGCCTGTTAAAAAATATGCTGTTTTTATAATGGGGGCGAATGATATGAAAATTCCCGCCTCTCACAAGTTCTTTTAAATCCAATTTTTGCCTTAAGTCCAGCATCTCCTTATTCCAGTCAACAAGTTGAAGATAAAGATATATCTCATCCGTCTTCACGAAAGAAGTCATAAGATTTGCGCCTGTATGCAACGTTAATGCGTACTGTTTTTCTCTTAAGAGGTCTTTAGCCTTTTCCAGGACTTTTTTGTCGGTGCTGTAATAAGAATCTACCGTGTTTAGCTCAAACTCGTATTCTTTCAGCCAATCCGTAATAAGCATGTCCTTGTTGGTAAGAACGGTATGGCTGTCAGGCCCTCTTTTTAGCCTCTCCACATACCCTTTTTTTGCCATCGCCTCAAGCACGCTTTGAGCCATTCCTAGGCTTACGCCTTCCGGCCCGATAAAATCCCGCACGACCCACTTCTTTTTTGGGTCCTGTAACATTTTTCTCGGTATGATTGTGGCTTTATCTGAGAAAATATTCTTCATCTTCTGAGCTTGCCTCATAATGTCCTTCCTTTTCTAATGTTCACTAAACAATGAACAATATACAATAAGTGAACATTATTGTCAAGATATTTCGCTACTCGGCTTTCCACCAATAAATCTTTCCACCATCTCCATCTTGCCTGCTTCCGGCAGCTTGCCCCGAATTTCCCAATTGATAACAGCGGTGTCAGAGACGCCAAATAACGCAGCCGCTTCTTTCAATGTCATCCCTCTATTCATTCTCGCCTTTCTTATCTTTTCGCCTAAAGTTTGCGGATTTTTGGGGTATTTAGGATTGAAGTCGAGCAAATTAAGTTCTATCTCGAGGGTATAAATCAGCGGACAAAAGTTGTCATTGTGTACATCATGGATGCGGCTGGAGCGCAGCCACAAATAAGCATATGATTTTCCGGAAACAGCATTAGGTTTCTGCGTTAATCAGCGTTTATCAAGCGAAGCGGGCGGTTAATTAAATTATCTGTGTTTAAAAGTGTCAACTATTGCAGGACAAGACAGATAAAAACAAGAAAGTGCCTAAAAAAATAAGGAGTTTTTAAAATGGCTGTTAAGCCAATTCTTTCTTACCCCAAGGCAAATCATATTTTAACTGCACAGTCTGATGCTATTGAGATGAATGATTATCAAATAAAAGAGATCGTCCAGGATCTTAAGGATACATTACAGGCAACTCCTAACGGCGTTGGATTAGCTGCACCGCAAATCGGTTATTTAAAAAGGATTTTTGTGCTTGATAAGAACTATATTGCCAATGATCTGGAAGAAAATTCTTTGTTGCTGAAATCAGTTGACTCAATACTGGTTTTTATTAATCCAAAGATCATTGCTGAAAAGGGAGAAGTTTTCGAAGATGAAGGATGTCTTAGCGTACCGGGAGAATGCGTTAAGATCAAAAGAGCTAAGCAGGTAAAAGTCAGGGCTTATAGCGAACAAGGCATCCAGTTTTATGAAAAGTTTAAAGGGCTTGCGGCACGTGCTATACAGCAGGAAATTGACCATCTCAACGGACGGCTGATCATTAACCATAAAAAGGAATAGCTTGCAGTTAAATTACATTAAATCTTGAAGCAGAACATCTAATATTGTATAGTAAAAAAGGAAATTAATATAGCAAGTTGGACGCACAGTAATTAAAGGAGAAGAAATGCTGGAAAAAAGAGGTTATGTCAGGCTCAATATTGATGCCCATGCTTCATATACCATTAAGAACAGAGATAATGCATGTGATATGGTCAGTCTTGAGGATATCAGCAGTGAGGGCATCAGGGTTATAAGCAATAGGCCTTTGCAGAATTCTGATTTGCTGGAATTAACGCTGCAGATCCCCGGTATGGAAGGAGATATAACCGCACAAGGTAGGGTTGTCTGGCAAAGGCAGGTTACCCTGGATTTGCTTGATACGGGTATAAAATTTACAGAAATCGACGAGCATAACAAAAAGAAACTGGATGATTTCATTAAAAGCTCAATAGGAAAAAATGTCGAAGAAAGAAAATATGTAAGGTGTGTTTTGAATGCCGGCATTAAATACTCACTTATTTCTAATCCCGGGATTGAAAATGATTGTTTGAGTGTGGATGTGTGCGCTTTGGGGTTGAAGATAATGCCTCGGGAAAAACTCGAAAAAGGCACGCAATTGCGTATAGTGTTTAACCTTCCGGATGAAAAGGACGAAATTGTGGCTAAGTGCACAGTTGTCGCCTGGGTAAAGCGGGCAGAGAATGATCTTTTTGAGACAGGTATAGAATTTCTGGAGATAAGTGAAGAAGATAAGGTAAAGATCAGCAACTATATACAAAAAACCCTTAGCCGGGAAAAATAACTTTCTGTTCCATATTAAAATTACTGATTGATTTGAAAATTATAAAATAAACACAAAAGTTTTTTTGTTATTTTTGAGGATACCGATAATGCTTCAAAAAATCGCTCTAATTGCCGCAGTTGTTTTACCGCTTTGGAATATCCCGCTTATTATACGCATAATAAAAAGAAGATCCTCGCAAGATATAAGTCTATACTGGGCATTCGGCGTATGGACTTGCCTTGTGTTAATGTTTCCCGCCGGCATTGCCTCAAGTGACATTGTCTGGAAGACATTTAATATTGCAAACCTTATTTTGTTTTCTGCGGTGGTTTTAACAGCGGTTTTATACAGAAAACAAAAAAAACATAAGAGATAGGCCGATGGAATTTTTTGATTGTGTGTGTAAAAGATCAAGTGTCCGTAGTTACAAGAATCATAAGATCGACAAAAAATTGCTGGTAAGGCTTGTTGATGCCGGCAGAAGAGCTCCTACGGCCAGGGCACAGGAACCCTGGGAGTTTGTGGTGGTTACTGATGTCAGCGTATTAAAAAAAATAGCTAATGCTGCTGAAAACGGAAGATTTATTGAAAATGCTGCTGCGGCAGTAGTGGTTTTTTGTAAACCCACCAAATATTACCTTGAGGACGGGTGTGCGGCAACGGAAAATGTTTTGCTTGCAGCTGCTGACGCCGGACTTGGGTCCTGCTGGATCGCCGGAGATAAAAAGGATTATGCTGAAAGAATAGGGACGCTTCTGAATGCTCCAGCCGATTTAAATCTGGTTAGTATTATTTCGCTGGGGTTGCCGCTTAACGAAGAAATACAGATAAAAAAACGCTCAATAGAGCAGGTTCTGCACTGGGATCATTTCTGACCGATAAGGGCTTTAAGGAAAGACATCCTATAACGAGAAAGCAGTAGGATGTCTGGTATAATCCAGATAATGTATGAGGATTATACCAGGGATTAACTTATGCATAAAATACTGACAAATATTTTACTTAGTATTATCACAGTTGTATTGATATTAATTCTTAGCCTATTAATGCAAAATCAAAATAATAATCGATTCTCGTTTCAGGCAGATGCGCAGACAAGGGAAGTATATGTTTTTGACGGGAAAACAGGCACATTATTTCTAACCTCTCCTGAAGTGGTGGGTGATTATTCTGACGAAATATGGGTAAAATTAAATCCTACTTTAAAAAACAAAACACTTTCTTTCAGAGATCTTTTACAGGATACATCAAGAAGAAAACTGCGGAAAGAATTTTTGAATAAAAAGAAACAGCTTGAACAGCAGGCAGATGAGAAAAACAGATAAACATAGGGGGCCAAATATACTCCGCGATCCCCGCGCTTATGGGCAGGAGCGTGCCGGAATATGGCGCGGGCAACTATTGCGGCATATTCAATAAAATGAGTAAACATTGTAAAATAAAAGGAGGAGAAGAATGGTCTTTAACGGTTTATTAAAAGCCTTGATCTTGATCTGGACGGTTGTAGGAATAGGCCTCGCATGTTATCTGGTCTGTTTTCCGGTGTTTATGAAAAAAAATATTGCTGTTATCGTAGGCCTGCTTGAACGTATAGCTAAAATGCTTGAGAACAAGCAGGGACAGGATTGATAGCTGGTCGATAAAAAAGAGATGTAAATTACTTTTAAATAGAGTTATAATAAATATTTGAGATAATTAATGTATGTGTAGTTTTAGTTTATGAAAGGATCCAAGGTGGAAGAACGGCGAAAATTTGTAAGAGTCAAGGATCTGAAATCAGTTGAAGTCAGGGTTAAGAACAGTAATGGGAAAATGGAGCTTGTCGAGATCAAGGACATGAGTCTTATCGGGATCAATTTTTACTCTAAAGCAGAGCTTGAAAAAGAGCAGATGCTTAGAATTCAAATTTCTCTGCCGGATGGGTTTCCCAGTATTGATACAGAAGGCAAAGTTCTCTGGCAGCTTTCCAGCCTTGGCGATAGATTCGCAACAGGAGTAAGGTTTTACCATAATAACGATAAAATTAAAGAGCGTTTGATGAAATTCATACATGAGCATGCAAGAAGTGTTGAAGAAAACAGAGAGTTTATCCGTTGCCCGTTAAATAAGAGTATTACTGTCAGCGAGTTAAGTGATCCGAATGTCAGTTTTTCCGCCAAAACAGTTGATATAAGTCATGACGGCATGAAGCTGTCCTTGGTTAATAAAATAGAGGTCGGTGCGCGTATCAAGCTGAATTTTTTTTTGCCCGGGGACAATAAGGCTTTAGAATTTAAAGCGCGGGTTATCTGGGCAAGAAAAGAAAGGGATAATGACGGCTTTGCAATAGGGATTATTTATACTGAACTTGATATTGCTGTGAAAAATAAGATCTCTGAATTCATTGAAAATCACTGCAGGTCAAACTAGGGGGTATTAGTGAAGAGATTAATTTTCAGCTTATTAATTAGCGGGGTTCTTATTGTAAATGCAAATGCCCAAACTATGCAGGAGGAGAAAAACGTGGTCGTTTTAGAGACAAATCAGGGGAATGTCGAGATCCGGTTGATGCCGGAAATTGCGCCTTTGACTTGCGAGAATTTTAGAAAGCTTGTTGAAAAGGAGTATTATAACGGTATAATTTTTCATCGTGTAATCAAGGATTTTATGATCCAGGGAGGGGACCCTACAGGTACAGGACGCGGCGGTGAGTCTGTGTGGGGTAAGCCTTTTGGGGATGAAGTGAAGAAGGAAGTCACTTTTAATAAAAAGGGAATACTGGCTATGGCCAATTCCGGGCCTAATACGAATGGAAGCCAGTTTTTTATTACAACTGCAAAGACACCATGGTTAAACATGCAGCATACTATTTTCGGGGAGGTTATCTCCGGATATGATGTAGTCGAGAAAATAGAAAACACAAAGACAGGCGCCATGGATAATCCGGTAGAAGAGCAGAAAATAATAAAGGCTTACTTGAAATAAGGATAGTATAACCGCCCTCACTTAAAATGCAGGGCGGTTTTCATTGCATAGTAGAATTGATATGATCTAATAATGTAAATCAACTTATTGAAAAAAATAAATGGAACTTAAATTAGAGGAAAAAAAATTATTTATATTTGACCTTGATGGAACGCTGGCTGATGCCTACAGGGCAATCGAGAAAAGCCTGAACTTCACGCGTCTTAAGCTGGGCTATAAGAAAGTGTCCATTGATGCGGTTAAAAAGAATGTCGGAAACGGAGATAAAAACTTTATCGCTGCTTTTTTCCCAAAAACTAGCGTGAATGCGGCCCTTGCCCTATACAGAGCGCATCATAAACAATCGCTTAAAAGATATGCAAAGATGAAACCATATGCACGAATGCTTCTGTATAATTTGAAGCGCAAAAAAAAGCTGGTGGCCATGGCCACGAACAGGCCGGCCTATTATACAAACATTCTGCTTACTTCCTTAAAGGTTAAAGAGTATTTTGATTTTGTTTTGTGCGCAGATCAAATAAAAAGCCTGAAGCCGGATCCGAAAATTCTGCGGATGATTTTTAAAAAACTTAACATAAAGAAAAGTGAGGCGGTATTTGCCGGCGACATGGTTGTGGATATGGAAACAGCGAAAAGAGCAGGAGTGGATGCTGTTTTTATTAATGGGGGTTCCAACAGCATAAAAGAGGTCAGGGCTTATAAAAATAAAAAGATAGTGTATTCTTTACGGAATTTTTTCAAATGAAACTTATACAAAGGATAGCTGATGCGCATAATAAGAATTAATTATAAAGGGCAATCGAAATGGGGCGTTATAAAAAAGGAATTTATCCATTTGCTTGAAGGAACACCTTTTGGAAAGATTAAATACAGCAGACAGATAGTTTCCGTAAATAACGCGAAATTATTACCTGCAGCTAATCCCAGTAAAATCATTATGATCGGGCTTAATTACAGGGAACATGCAAAAGAACTGGGCTTGAATATTCCAAAAACTCCCGTGCTGTTTTTAAAACCGCCGACTTCCATAGCTGCAACCGGAGAAAATATTATTTATCCAAGCGGGGTTAAGCGTTTGGATTATGAGGCTGAGCTTGCCTTTGTTATAAAAAAGACGGCGCGCAATATTCAGGAGAAGAAAGCCAAAGAATATATTTTGGGCTATACCTGCTGTAATGATGTTACTGCCCGCGATCTGCAGAAAGAAGACGGACAGTGGACAAGGGCAAAATCATTTGACACTTTCTGCCCGCTCGGCCCGCATATAGAAACCCATATACAGCCGGAGAATCTGGCCATCCGCTCCTATCTTAACGGGAGACTAAGGCAAAATTCCTCGACATCTGATTTTATTTTCCCGGTTTATTATCTTTTGGCTTTTGTTTCCCGGATCATGACATTACTGCCCGGAGATGTGATATCTACAGGAACGCCGCATGGTATAGGCAAGATGAAGAGGGGGGATACTATAGAGATAGAGATCAGCGGTATCGGGCGGTTAAAAAACCGGGTGGCATGAATAATATATAAACTTTAATATTCAGGCTGTGCATGCGTTTCTTCAATCAGCTTATCCATCCTTTCCCGGCAAATGCTTTGCTTATTAATATTCGTTATGAACCGATCGTCTATATTATATGCAGAATAATAGGCGATAGGTTCATTATTATGCAAAATGACCGCATCTTAAGCCGTAGCTAAGTGTTAGACGAGAGTGTCTAGAATGTTACTCGTATTGCTTTGCCGCAGATTTATGGTAAAATAATACAAGAATTAAATTTTGAAACCTGCCTTTAAAAAGGGGATAATTGGGGATGATTGCTGGATTTAGAACATCTTCATTTGGTGCTCGCGGGATAATCTGGATGTCATTGGTTTGGATGATTATTTTAAGCACAATCACCATAATGAACAAAGAGCAGAAGACAAAGATGATGCTCAGAAAAGAAAAAGAGGCGGCTTTGGGCATATTGAAGACAATAGTAGCTGCTATGCGCCATCTTATGTTCAGCGGAGACCAGAAAATAATTCAGCCGCAGTTTAATTATTAAATCAGTTAAATGGTCTCGGAAATTTTTTAATAGTTATTGTAAAATTACCAACAGGAGCGAGGTGCTTGAGTAAAATGAGTGAAAAGACAATTAAGGTTTTATTGATAGAAGATAATCCCGAGGATAAGAGATTAATAGAGGAGGCATTCAAAAAGGTTCCGGATACTCCAGTTGTAATCGAATGGGCAGGGTGCCTGGCTGAGGGGATAGAGATTATTTCAAAGAGTCAAATAGATGCGGTTTTGTTAGATTTATCTCTGCCTGATAGTACCGGTCTTGATACCTTTAACAGGCTTTACGAAAAAGCGTTTTCAATCCCGATTTTGGTTTTAACCGGCCTTGACAATAAGGAAATGGCGGCAGCTGCGGTAAAAGCCGGGGCGCAAGATTATCTAGTTAAAGGGGATTTGAACGGTAATCTGCTTGTAAATGCCCTGCGATATGGTATTGAGAGATATCATCTTATCCAGGACTTTAAAAAAAGAAAAGAGTATTCGGAACTGATTTTCCGCAGTGTACCGAGTGCTATTTTCAGCGTGGATAAAGAGCGTAATATTGTTGGCTGGAATGCTCAGGCTGAAAAGATCACCGGATACTTGGCAGAGGAGGTTATCGGAAAAGAATGCCTGATATTCGCCGAAGAACCGTGTAAAGACAAGTGTTCGCTTTTTGCGGATAATGTCGAAAAACCTTTGCTGGCAAAACAGTGCCTGATAAGGAGAAAAGACGGGAGTCTGTGCTCAATCCTGAAAAATTGCGACCTGTTAAGAGACGGCACGGGCCATGTTATCGGCGGAGTTGAGAGTTTTGAGGATATCAGCCAAAGCAAAAGAATGCAGGAGGCTTTAAAAGAAAGCGAAGAGCGGTTTAAGGATATTACCTTCAGTATTGCCGACTGGGTATGGGAAATTGATGATAATTTTATATATACTTATTGTTCTAAAAAAGTAGAAGAAGTATTGGGGTATTATCCGGATGAGATATTGGGGAAAATGATCTTTGATTTTATGCCCAAGGAAGAGGCGCATAAATTAAATGAAAAATTCGTAAAACTGGCCAGGCAGAAAAAACCGATAAGGGATGTGGAAAGTTATAATATCCGCAAAGACGGGCATGAAGTCTGCATGCTTATCAATGCCGTTATTGTAGTCGACGAGCAGGATAATTTCCGTGGATACAGGGGGGTGGCCAAAAATATCAATGAGCGCAAAGAGACGGAAAGAAAGCTTTTAAGGGCCGCAGAAGAATGGAGGGCAACCTTTGATTCCATGGAGGACCTTATCTCTATACAGGATAAAGATTATAAGATAACAAGAGTTAATATGGCCTATGCTAAGGCTGCCGGCATGACTCCTAAGGAGACATTGAATAAGGTCTGTTACGAAGTGTTTCACGGGTTAGACCACCCTTTGCACAATTGTCCGCACAGAACAACCCTGGAAACGAAAAAGCCGACGACAATAGAGCACTTTGATCCGACCAGGAAAATCCATTATGAAATATCGGTTACACCGATCTTTGACGAAAGGGGACAGATAATCGGCACTGTGCATACAGCCAGAGATATCACGGCTTATAAAAAAACACAAAGTGATCTGCAGGTCAGCTTAAGGAAATTTGAAAGGCTTTTAAATGAAACCAGCAGCGCTTTGGCTCAAGCGGTTGAAAAAAGAGACCCCTATACCGCTGGTCATCAGGAAAGGGTAGCACAGCTTGTCTTAGCCATAGCATTGGAAATGGAGCTTCCGGATGAAAAGGTTCGAGGTGTGCATATGGCTGCGATTGTGCACGATATCGGCAAGATATATGTACCGGCTGAATTGCTGAGCAAGCCGGGAAAACTCAGCGATATAGAATTTGCGCTGATAAAAACCCATGCTCAGGTCGGCTATGACATACTGAAAGATATTGAGTTCCAATGGCCGATAGCACAGGCTGTATATCAGCATCACGAAAGAGTGAACGGTCAAGGGTATCCCCAGGGGCTTCAGGATAAAGACATTCTTCTGGAAGCAAAGATCATTGCTGTTGCTGATGTGGTTGAGGCGATGGCGTCGCACAGGCCGTATAGACCGGCATTAGGGATAGATCAAGCGCTGGAAGAAATAGCGAACAATAAGGGCATTCTTTACGACTCGCATATTGTAAATGCCTGTATTCAGCTTTTCAAAGAAAAAAGATTTGTTTTTAAATGATAAATGCTTCAATCAATGGTGAAATCCAGGAAAAAGAGACAAGTGCATAATGACTGATAATAAACCAAGATATGAAAGAAGGAATCATGTCCGCTTAAAAAAGGATCTTTCGGTGCAGGTTGCGTTTCGCTTTTCTGAAAAAGATAACAAAGAATCTCCCGCGCAGGCAGCTTCTATCCTTAAATATATCGCCAGGCGGCGTATGTTTGGAAATGGAAGGATTTAATGAACCTTGGAAGGATGATCTCCTCTTTGGCAGAATTATAATTGCGCTTAAAATCAAATTTCCGGGAAAAGAAGACCAGATCAGTGTCTTGGCGCGTGCTGTGTGGATCACCAAAACTGTGGGAGCGATGAAAGCTGAAGATAAGACGGTGAAGCATGTTCTGGGCGCAAGATTTATTGTAATTACTTCTAAAGAGGAAGATACTATAATACATTATATAATTAAACATTTCTTTAAAAGTTCATCATGAGTATAATTATGGAAAAAGGAGGGTGTTAAGATGAAGAAAATTCACATTATAGCAATTGGTTTTTTGATTTTTGTTCTGGTAATTATTGCGGGGAAAAATGTAATTGTAAAGGCAGCGGTTACTACAGGGGTTAAAGCAGTAACAGGCTTGGATCTAAAGATCAAAAATATGAAGATCGGGCTTCTCAGCACGCTTATAGGTATTGAGGAGTTAAAGCTGTATAACCCTCAGGGGTTTGAAGACCCGGTCATGGTGGATATACCGGAAGTATATATTGATTACCGGATGGGAGCTTTCTTGAAGAAAGAAGTACACTTGGAAGAAGTCCGGCTGCATCTTAAGGAATTTGTTGTGGCGAAGAACAAGGACGGCAAATTAAATCTTGATTCACTTACGTCTATCGGCGCGGCAAAGGAAGCGAAAGATGGCGTCAAAGAAAAAAAGGATGCAGGAGAAAAAAAATCTAAAGCAGCTCCGCCAAAGATAAAAATCGACCTTTTGAAGTTAAAAATAGATAAGGTTTATTACAAGGATTACAGCAAAGGAGGCGCTTCTTCGGTGAAGGAATTCAATGTAAATATCGATGCGACATATGAAAACATAACCGACCCCCAAGCGCTGGTAAATATTATTGTGATTAAAGCGCTGGCTAATACTACCATATCGAGCTTAACGAATTTCGACGTAGGCCTGCTTGCGGATGGACTTAAGGGAAGCGTTAAGGGAGATATTATCTCCGGATTAGCAGGAAATACCCTGAATATAGGAAAAGATAAGGATATGATCAAGAATACGGCAGATAAACTTAAACAGCTTAATCCGTTTAAAAGAAGAAAATAGAAAGTATTTTATGAAAGAATTTTTAAAGAGAGCATTACAATGAAAAACTTTGAAGTAATTTTTCATAATCTGCTTAAATGTAAAATATCACGAAAGAAATTCCTGAAGACCGGTATTTTTTCACTAATTCTTTTAAGTAAGGGCAATCCTTTTGCGGATATTTTAAAGGCTTTCGCAAAAGAAGAGATATCATCAGGAAGAGTCAAAAGTTCGACAAAGGGTGCCCATGACCTTGTTGTTGCCAAAGGGCAATACCCGTATATCATGACCAAAGAGGCAATTAAAGCTATGGGAGGGATGGCTAAGTTTGTAAAAAAGGGCAGCGTGGTTCTGATCAAACCAAATATTGGCTGGGACAGAAGCGTGGAACAGGCGGCAAATACAAATCCGGAAGTTGTAGCGGCATTGATCGATTTGAGCCATGAAGCAGGAGCAAAGAGGGTTAATGTGTTTGATGCATCATGCAACGATGCTAAGCGTTGTTATGCAAACAGCGGTGTGCAGCAAAAAGCAAAAGAGCATGGCGCAAATATATTTTTCCCCAGCAGTTGGAATGTGGTGATGGCAAAATTTGCCCATACAAGTCCGATGGAAAACTGGCCGGTCTATCGCGAAGCGCTGGAATGCGATACGTTTATAAATGTTCCTATCTTAAAACATCATGGTTTGACAGGATTGACTCTATCCATGAAAAATCTCATGGGTGTATGCAGCGGCAACCGCGGGCAGATTCATTACGGAATAGGCAAAAAGCTTGTAGATATTACCGGTTTTATCAACCCGGATCTGACGGTTATTGATGCCTACCGGGTGCTTTTGAGGCATGGCCCTCAAGGAGGGGATCTTGCGGATGTGGCTTTAAAAAATACGGTTATAGTAGGTACTGACCCGACGCTTTCAGATGCATTTGCCTGCACCTTGATGGATGTTGATCCGCTTTCTGTATCATATATTCAAGAAGCCTCTCAGCGCGGTTTTGGCAGTATTGATCTGGCTAAAGCGGATATTCTGCATATCAACACATGAAAAGAAAACTTGCCAATCTAAGAATTTTATCTCAGGCCGCTTTTTTACTGCTTTTTGTCTATATTCTCTGGTCGACCACTTATCCTTTGACAGGCAGATTTGCCCCGGACACTTTCTTTAAATTTAATCCTCTGATCACGATCCTGACATCTTTGAGTGAACGCATTGTGCTGGATGGGATAATCCAGGGCATGCTTATGCTCGCTTTAACTATAATACTTGGCCGCTTTTTTTGCGGGTGGATATGCCCGCTCGGTACTTGCATAGATCTTGCGGGCCGGTTCAGAAAAGAAAAGGGGTTTTTAAATGAACCAAAGATAAAAAGGCTAGCCGGTATAAAGTATTATATCCTGGCGGTAATTATTGCGGCTGCTGCTTTAGGTGTGCAGATCCTGTGGCCGCTTGAGCCGATAACGGTTATGGCACGGTTTGTTTCTCTGAATTTTATCCCTGTATTTACATATTCTGTGGACAGAGTATTTGTTTTTCTGCTCAATCTTTTAAACCGCCCGGAAATGCTTTTTGATTTTTACCGCAGTTTAAAAGCATCATTTCTGGGCGTGGAAATAGCTTATTTCCCTCATACGGCAGTGATCTTTCTTTTTTTCATGGTCATACTGGGCAGTGCCTATTTGATGAAAAGGTCCTGGTGCCGGGTAGTTTGCCCGCTGGGTGCCTTGTATGCTGTCTTTGCCCGGATTGCCAGGTTAAAACGCAGTACGCAAGGCTGCGTTTTATGCGCCAAGTGCAAAGCAAAATGTCCGACGGCAGCGATAAATGACGATATGACCTATTCAAAAAGTGAGTGTATTCTATGCCTGGATTGTATCGATAACTGTCCCATCGGCATTAACCGGTTTGGATTTAGTAATGCCGGCAATAAAAATAAAACCGGGGGAGAAGCTGCTTCTTTAAAAAACGCTAAAGGAATTTCAAGACGGGATTTTCTTTTTTATATTACAGCAGGGCTGGGGGCTGGGTTGATCGGGAAACAGATAACAGCCGGCCAAAGCAGCTATTACCGGGATATTATTATCCGTCCGCCTGCGTCTTTAAAGGAGGATGAATTTCTAAACCGCTGTGTGCGCTGCGGAAACTGCATGAAAGTCTGCATAACTAACGGATTGCAGCCGATAATGTTTGAGGCCGGCATAGCCGGTATCTGGACGCCGCAGCTTGTGCCTGAAATAGGCTATTGCGAGTATAAGTGCACGCTTTGCGGCCAGGTCTGTCCTACAGGAGCGATCAAAAAAATAAATATAGCCCAAAAACTCAAAACCCGTCTGGGCATCGGCGTGATCGACCGCAATATATGCCTTCCCTGGGTAAAAAAAAGAGAATGCATTGTTTGTGAAGAGTTCTGTCCGGTTAAGAAAAAAGCGATCAAGCTCAAAAAAGAAAAGATAGACGGACAATTGGTGCTGAGACCTTATGTCGATGCCGAATTGTGCATCGGCTGCGGGGTCTGCCAGACCAAATGCCCGGTCAGACCTGTGCGCGCAATAAAAATGTTGCCAATCAAAGCAGATAGAGTATAATAACAAGAAGCTGGTTTAAACATCATACCTGAAAAAAATAACCCAAGAGGAGGTGTTAAGAATGAGAAATTCTGCATTTTTAATGACATTATGGATGATTCTTATAAGCATGGCTGCCGGATGTTCAAAATCCGCATTTGAGGAAAAAGAGCAGACTGCTCCGGAAACAACAACAGTGAATATACAGGAAAAAGCGGCAAAAACTGCAGATGAGGCGATAAACTTTGCTAAAACACTAAAAAGTGTTCAGGGAAAAAAGGATTATTTATTGACGCAGGCACAGGCCTTGTACAATTCAAAGGAATTGGAAGAGGTCGTGGGAATTGCCAAATATGTTCTGGCATATGTGGATAAAGATGCCGCAAAAGCAAAACAGCTTCTTGAAAAAGCGACACAGGATTTAGAGGCTATGACGCGCGGAGGCATTGATCAGGCGGCAAAGAAAATCGAGGGTTTGAAATTATAACGAAAATATTTTTTTAACAAAAGAGGTAGTCATGCAGATAGAACAACTGATCGAAAAAATGTATACGTACTTACTTACCTACGGATTAAATGTTGTTGCGGCAATACTGATTTTTATAATCGGAAAGTTTATTGTTGGGATTCTTACCAGCATAATCCATAATATAATGACAAAATCCAAGGTTGATGTTACGCTGGTTGGTTTTGTAAAAAATCTGGCTTATGTCGGTTTAATGGCTTTTGTAGTTATTGCCGCATTAGGCAAATTAGGCATCCAAACCACTTCTTTTGTGGCAATCATAGGTGCGGCTGGATTGGCTGTCGGCTTGGCTTTGCAGGGATCTTTGGCTAATTTTGCCGCTGGAGTCATCTTGATTCTTTTTAAGCCGTTTAAAGTAGGCGATTTTATTATTGCCGGAGGAGAAATGGGTACGGTAAAAGAAATACAGATTTTCAATACCATTCTTGCGCATCCGGATAATCGCAAAACCATTGTACCAAATGCACAGGTTACAGGAACCACTATAACTAATTTTTCCGCTATTGAAAACAGACGCGTTGATCTGATATTCGGCATATCTTACAATGATAATATTAAAAAAGCAAAAGAGGCCCTGGAAAAAGTTATTGCTGCTGATTCACGTATTCTTAAAAACCCCAAGCCGGTTATCGCTGTTTCAGCGCTTGGGGACAGCAGCGTAAATTTGGTTTGCCGGCCATGGGTAAAACCGTCTGACTACTGGGATGTATATTTTAATGTGCTGGAACAGGGCAAACTGGAACTTGAAAAAAGCGGTATTACTATCCCGTTTCCGCAGCGCGATGTGCATATTTATAATGAACAGAAATCCGGTAAATAGTTAATGGCCTTAAACAAGAAAGGGAGCAGAAAAAAATGAAAGGAGTGTTTTTTATATGGGCTGTAGTATCTATAATTTGTTTAAGTATGGTTTTTGCTCATGCCGCAGATGAAAATTTATGGAAACAGGAAGTTGCCTTAGGTTATACGCAAAAAACCGGGAATACTCAAAGTTCTGAATTGATCTCTAATTATGAAGGTTTGAGAAAGTCAGAATACTCAGAGTTGACCATTAAGGCGGGCGTATTATATTCTTCAGTTAATAAAAAAATGGATGGCCGGAAATATAACGGTTCTGCCCGATATGCTCCGAACCTGGGAGATACAGACTGGTTTGGGTTTGGCAAGGTAGAAGCGGAACACGACCGGTTTGCAGGCATCGACTATCGTTATTTACCATCTATCGGTGCGGGTTACTGGATGGTGAGGGAAGAAGACTGGAAGGCATCAGGTGAAGTCGGTGTCGGTCATGAATATGTAAAATATACAGACGATTCGGTTGACGAGAGTGTGGTGCTTATACCGCGTTTTTTTGCTGAGAAAGCAGTATTGGAAAAAGCAAAAATATCTGAGGAGCTTATCTTTTATCCCAGTCTAGAGGATGTAAAAAAATATCGAATGCGCTCAGAAACCAGATTCACTAATGTTTTGAGCGAGGCGCTTTCTCTGCGGTTAAGTTTTATTGATGAGTTTAACGCGAATCCTTTAGGTGAGTCCAAGAAAAACGATACGCAGCTTATGCTTGCTCTTGTTTACGGATTCTGAAGAATAAAATGCAAAAAAAGGAATTTAAATATATTTACGGCCCGGTATCTTCATGGCGCTTAGGGACTTCTTTGGGTATAGACCCCATATCTCAAAAGACAAAACAATGCGTGTTTGACTGCGGCTATTGCCAGTTGGGCAGGGCCTTGCCTTGTTTTGCGCGCCGCAAAATATTTGTGCCCACAAAAAGTATAGTTTCCGAGATAAGTCGATTGTCTGAAAAGGTAAAGATAGATTTTCTGACGTTTTCCGGAAGCGGAGAACCGACGCTGGCAAAAAACCTCGGGGAATTAATAACAGAGGTAAAGAAAATCAGAAAAGAGCCTGTTGCTGTAATTACGAATTCATCCTTGCTCGGAAGAAAGGACGTGAGAGCGGATCTTTTAAAAGCGGACCTGGTTATGGCCAAACTTGACGCTTCCACGCAAGAGATGTTAAAAATAGTGAATAATCCTCTCAAATCAATAATGTTCTCTGATCTTATTTTAAATCTGAAGCATCTTAGGCGTGTATATAAAAAAGTGCTCGCTCTGCAGATCATGTTTGTAAAAGAGAATTTTGACCATGCCGGAAGCATTGCCCGTATTGCCGCGCAAATAAAAGCAGATAAAATATTTATCAATACCCCCTTGCGTCCTTCTGAATGTAAATCTTTATCGGTAATTCAAATGAAAAAAATAAAAAAAGAATTTACGCGTCAGGGACTTGAAACGATAAGTGTGTTTGATAGAGTAAAGAAGAAGACATCGCCTATAAATATTGCAGCTACGCTAAGAAGAAGAGGGGCGTGTAAGTAAAAAGTAAGCTTTATAATGAATTTCGAGTGGAAAAGTAAGGAGAGAAGATCGTGCCTATTTATGAATACCAGTGCAACCAATGCGGTAAAGTAAGCGAGTTTTTAGTGGGAGTTTCACAGTCAAAAGTAAAAATAGAATGCGCTCACTGCCAAAGCAAGAAAATGACCAAAAAGATCTCCAGCGGTTTTGTCTCCACAGGTGCAAAAAGCAAACAGGATTATTGCGCGCAAAAAGGACCGTGCCCAACGCCGAGTTGTATGCATGGCGGCGGATGCCAGCATTAGCAAGTAGCGAGAAGCAAGAAGAGAACCGCCAAGTTCCTCAGGGTAATATGACTATGGCGAGCCTCGCCAGCTTTGTGGCGGGTAGGCAGTCTCCTCTGCCTCAGGCGGACTCCGAAGAAAACGATTTCGTATATGGAAAGATTTTTCTATGAATTTTAAGAGTGTTTAATAATGAGCCAAAGCTGCAAATAACATCAATTCGTAACATGTTATTGAAGATGAAGTTATGAGACAAAAAAATAATAGAAAAATATGGATATGGTATATAAGTTGCTATGATATAAATAGATACATATTATTTCTTTAAAACCTATAGCGATAATAGCAAACCTAACGAAAGTTAGGGGCTCCCGCCGATGGCGAGACCCCGCAGCAATTAAGGCGGGGGCAAAGCTCAAGAGCCTAAATTAGCTGATAGTTAATAGCTGATGGCTGATAGTAAATCAAAAACCATTGACCATTGACTATTGACTAGTATGGCAGTCAGTTGCCGAAAATAGGGTATAGTTGTGTTGCATCTACACATAGACCCCATGGCATCTTCTGCTTTGGGGTTTTTAATTAAAACAGGGGAAAAGATATGAAAAAAAATAATTGCGGATTTAGTTTTATTGAAATTATGATAGTCTGTTTGCTTCTTTCAACAGTACTTATTGGATGTTTTTATGTGTTCCATGCCGGATTTGCGCTGATAGAACAGTTAAGAGGATCGGTTATCGCGTTAAGTGACGCGGAGTCTATTATTGAGAATATGCGAAATATTTATCCGATCAGTTCTTCAAACCTTACGGCAGTATACCCAAACGGAGCGATTATTGCCGGATTTAATAATCTGGCGAATGAAACCGTAACAGTTGAATATGAAGATTTGAATACGGATCCAATTAAAGTATATGTAATTGTGAACTGGGAAGGCCAGGGAGGACGCTTGTTCACGGAGCAGCTGGTAACCCTGCTTACCAAGCGATAGGATAAAATCAAATGAAAAAAAACAAAGGAATTACGTTGATAGAAATAATGTTTGTTTCCCTGATAACGGTATTTATTTTATTGACTCTCACTGCTGTGTTCTCCTCTTCTAAAGGGGCATGGCTTATTTCGCAAGTCAAATCAGATCTTTATGTTGATGCACGCAGAGCGATGGATTCTCTGAAAAAAGAATTGATGGAAGGTTCCAGCGGATGGACAGAAAGTTTTACATTTATTGATCCGGCTACCGGAGAGTATGCGCAAGGCGTCTGGACGGCATCTGCGCGCGGAAATATCCTTCAGGCCGGGGAAGACGGCAGCCCGAATAACAATTATATGCATCTTGACGTCAATAATCTAATAAGCTGGCGCTCGGTAATTGTTTATTGTCCGTATCAAACATCCGAAGGTCTAAAGCAGCTGCGCCGTTATGCTGACTATGGGGCATCTATTACGCATTATGCTCAACCTAATATCTTTCCGCTGGCCTTTGTCTCAGCTACTTCTACCTACTTGAATTTTCTGCAGGCCGATGGAACGTCCCTGAATGTTCCAAGGGCAGGAGGAGACGTACTGGCCAATTACATCGGTAATGAGGATGCTAACAATAATAATTTTCTTGATGCGCAAGAAAACGACGGCGGTATGAATTTACCCGTTGATAATCAAGACGGGATTTTAAACTTGGGTTTTAACGCGATTAAAAGTGTCGGAAGTATTAATATTTCATTGTTTTTTACAAAAGAAGTTTCCACTCTGCAAAGCTCAGGCAGAATTTTAGAAATGACCTTGCGCAACTCTGTTAAGTTTCGGCAGCCGTAAAACGACGAAGGAGGATGTTATGTTAAAAAATAATAGAGGGGTTTTGTTGATTGTGGTTTTTATGGTTATTGCGGTTGTAAGTGTTTTACTGGGGGCCTTTTTATTCCGCAATGTGTGGGATGCAAAAAATGCTGTTCGTTATAAACAAAGTATACTAGCCCTGCATTGTGCTGAAGCAGGCACGGATAAAGCCATTGCAAAATTACCCGCTGATGTTACGGCTGAAAGTAATGTGGCGTTAACGGATAATAATAATCAAAAACGGGGAGAATATTCCTATACAATCGCGATACTTGAGATGGGAAAACGCTGGAGAGTTGAAAGCTGGGGCTATATTCCGGACCAGAGCCAGCCGCAGGCAGTGGTTCACCTGGAGGCATATATCAGCAAAAAGGATTTGCCGGACAGCTTTTGGGATAATGCAATTTATACAGCAGGAAATGTTCGTGTCAACGGAGCGGCTTTTGACATAAATGGGAATATTCTTTATGCCGGATCAATGCTTCCCGCAACGCTTGATCCGGGCTGTTTTACAGGTACAGTCACAAATGATCTGAGTATTTCTCCGCTTATTAAGCTTGATTATGATTACCTGCGGGCAGTTGCCGCAACTCAAATAAAAGCCGACGGCAGCGATAATATATATACTGCGGCTGAGATCGCAAGCAAAATCCCTCCTCTGCCTGTAAGTTTTTGGTTTGATCAGTCAAATCCCAATCCGGCAAACTGGATCCCGAATGTGGTTTATGTAGAAACAGATCTGGTGCTCAATGGAAATATCGGCACAATAGGCGGATTTCTCGTTGTTGTAGGTGATGTTATCTCTGATCCCGATGCGACGACTTCCACTACTATTAATGGCAATGGGCATATTGATGGATGTGTTTATAGTACCGGCGAATTCAGAGTTAACGGCGGCGGAGGAATTGGGCTTAATGTGCTGGGCGGAGTATGGTCAGGCAGCGACGGAGTGCGGATTAACGGAAGCGTTGATATCGGCTATCATAAACCGTATATGGATGCCATACGTTATATTATTAATCCGAGCTCTATTGTGCAGCTTATATCCTGGAGAAAACTATAATTACTTTTTAAGATATTGTTTTAAAACCTGCTATGGATTTAGCCATTCTGTTTATGTTATAATATAACTACTTTCCAGACAAGGAATTACCTCGAAGTTTGCAAAAGTAATGGTTCTTTAATCATAGTAAACAGGCATATTTTTATGGATTCAAAATTTTTTAATGGTATTCTGGTTTTGCTGTTCCCGGATCGGATTTTTAAAGGGGCGGTCAAGGGTGAAGATGCTTTTAAGCCTTTAACCTCGCTTTTGTTTTCCGCGGTTCTTTTCTCAACACTGGGAATATATGTGCTCAAGAATTTTACTTATTTTAAACTTAGCCTATCAATTACACAATCATGGCTGGTGATTTTGAGCGTATTTTTTGTATTTATACTCGCAACTTCTGCGGTGAGCGGGCTTTTAAACTGGATGTATTCAATGACACTGCGGGTTAAAAGTAAGGAAATTGAACCTGATTTTCTGGGCAGTTTTTGCGTCCATGCTTACACGGTTCCTTTATGGCTGTTTTTGATATTCCTGCATATCGTCCTTTATGGGAAACATGACAATATCCTCTTTATAGTAATCTCTGCGGCTGTAATGATCAGGCTTTTGGACCTGGAAGCACGCCTGGTAAAAGCGGTATATAAGATGCGCCTTATGCAGAGTTATGCGCTTGTCTTTCTGCAAACCTTGCTGATTTGCCTGGGAAGTTTGATCGGATATGTGCTTAGCCGTCTAATTGCCGGAAGCAGATAGTCTTATTTTATAAGCAGTTGCGCATAAAATACTTTGTTGTGGGGAGTTATGGAGAGATTTTCCAGATAAAGGGAGAACCGTGAAAAAGCTTGCTATTTGACGGGGGTTTTGTTAAAATTTATACCTGTCCGCATGATTTTTTGAGAGAATAAATTTCGATAATTTTACTTGATATAGTAGACTACGCGAGAGGTTCATATTATGGCAAAAAACTTGGATTTTGACAAAAATAAAAAAAGAATCCCTAAGCAAAACAATAAGCAAAATAAAGCAAATCGCTTGATAGCTCCGTTCTTTATTTTCCTGGCGGTGTTGTTTTTTATGGGCTTAATTGCCGAGCAATACGAGAAAAGCGTGCAGATTAAAACCACCTATTCGGAATTCTTCAATATGGTAGAGCAAAACCCGCAAACACATTATATTACAAGTGTTCAGCTCGGGGAAGGTATCGCAGATGTTGCTTTACAAGACGGAAAATCTTTTTCTGTAAACATTCCACCTGAGGATAATGAGCTTATAAAGGTTTTAAGAAATAATGTGCCGAATTTTACTATTAAGTCCTCAAGTGTAATGTGGCTTAATATTGTCAGTCTTTTATGGCCCCTGTTTATCCTCGGGATGATCATATGGTTTGCCTATCGGGGCTCACAGGCAGGCGGCAACAGGCTTTTCTCCTTCGGTAAAAGCAAAATACATCAAGTAAACGAAACTAATGTGCGGGTTACTTTTAAAGATGTTGCTGGTGTTGAAGAGGCCCAAGAGGAGTTAAACGAAATTATCGAATTTTTGAAAGACCCGAAAAAATTCCAGAAACTGGGGGGAAAAATTCCTAAGGGAGTGTTGCTTATGGGTGCTCCGGGAACAGGAAAAACTCTTTTGGCTAAAGCTGTGGCCGGAGAGGCGGGGGTCCCCTTTTTGAGTATCAGCGGTTCAGACTTTGTTGAGATGTTCGTAGGTGTCGGTGCTTCACGGGTAAGGGACTTATTTGAGCAGGCTAAAAAAGCTTCTAAGATTAGCGGACACGGAAGCATAATTTTTATAGATGAGATTGATGCTGTGGGAAGACAAAGATTTGCCGGAGTAGGCGGCGGTCACGATGAGCGGGAACAAACACTCAATGCCCTTCTTGTGGAAATGGATGGGTTTAATACTCAAGCAGGGATTATTCTTATGGCAGCTACAAACAGGCCCGACGTTCTTGATCCGGCTCTTCTAAGACCGGGAAGATTCGACCGCCAGATCGTTATAGACCGTCCGGACCTGATCGGCAGAGAAGAGATCCTTAAAGTGCATACGCGCAATATAAAACTGAATGAAGATGTAAGTCTAAATTCCTTAGCCAGGCAGACTCCTGGATTTACCGGAGCCGATCTTGCTAATCTTGTCAATGAAGCGGCATTGCTTGCAGCACGCCGCAATAAAGATTCTGTTACTATGGAAGAGATGCAAGGCTCTATAGAGCGAGTTGTTGCCGGCCCGGAAAGAAAATCCCGGGTTATAAGTAAAGAAGAAAAAATTATTGTTGCTTATCACGAATCAGGACATGCTCTTTTGTCTATGCTTGTATCAGGCGTGGATCCTTTGCATAAGGTCTCTATAATTCCCAGAGGTACTGCAGCTTTAGGCTATACGCTTCAGATGCCTATACAGGATAGATTCATTATGACGAAAAAGGAGCTTTTAAGCCGTTTAATCGTGTTCCTGGGAGGCCGTGCCAGCGAAGAACTGATTTTTGAAGAAGTAACTACCGGGGCGCATAATGATCTGGAAATAGCAACAAGAAGCGCCAGAAGAATGGTTTGCGAATTCGGTATGAGCGATAAGCTCGGCCATCTTACATTCGGGCATAGACAGCAGCAGATATTTTTGGGCAGAGATATGCTTGATGAGAAGAATTACAGCGAACAGACTGCAGTTTTGATTGATCAGGAAGTGCGCAAGATAATAGACAACTGTTATGAACAGGCACAGAAGCTTTTAAGGGACAATATTGATAAACTTAAGAGTTTGGCAGAAGCTCTTTTGGAAAAAGAAGTCATGGACGCAAAAGAGGTCAGAGAACTGCTGGGATTACCTGTTGAGGAGACCGAAGAGGCTGAGAAAAATCAATCCGAGGCAAAAAAAACCAATGCTGTAAACCAGATGACCGGAATAAAAGATAAAGATACGGCGCTCAAACAGGAAGAAACTACCGCTTAGTGCATGTAATGTGATTTTTTGAGGATAGATCATTGAAACCAAAGGATCTAAGGGGAAATTATTTTAAATGCCGCGATTTTAATATCAATCTTTCTGGAACTCCGCGTATTATGGGTGTTTTGAATGTTACACCGGATTCTTTCAGCGACGCTGGAGTGTATTTTGATAAAGGCAAGGCCTTAGCGCATGCTCAAGCGATGCAGTCTGAAGGAGCGGACATTATTGATATTGGGGCGGAGTCAACGCGTCCGGGAGCGCGGTCCGTAAGTGCCACTCGGCAGTTAAAGCGTATAGAATCAATTGTAAAAATTCTCGGCAAAAAACTGAAAATTCCTATTTCTATTGATACAGCAAGTTCTGTGGTTGCCCAACGCTGCTTGGACCTTGGAGCAAGCATTATCAATGATGTCTATGCATTAAAAAAAGATGGTAAACTGGGAAAGGTGATTGCACGTTATAAAGCGGGTGTTGTTTTAATGCATATGAAAAAAAATCCCCGGACCATGCAGCATAGCCCTGAGTATGACAATATTATGTTAGAGATTATTGAATTTCTGGACAAGGCAAAACAAAAAGCACTTGATGCCGGAATCCCCGAAGAAAGTATTATACTTGATCCGGGCATAGGGTTTGGGAAGACAACTGAGCATAATTTAAAGATAATAAATCATCTGGCAAAATTAAAAGTGCTTAAAAGCCCGATCCTGATCGGAACGTCCAAAAAATCATTTATTGGCAATGTACTGCAGAAACAAGTCAATGATCGCGGATTAGGAACTGCAGTCAGTGTGGTCATTGCTGTCTTAAATGGGGCGAATGCTGTAAGAGTACATGATGTTAAACAGACAAAAGAGGCACTAAAGCTTACATGGCAGATAACTAAGCAGGGATTGTAGAAAATGATAATTGTATGGGATTTTTTCGGATCATTAAAAATATTAGTTGAGATATTAATAATATGGTTCCTTCTTTATAGAGTCATGGTTTTTATCCAGGGGACAAGAGTAGTTCCGCTTTTACGCGGAGTTATTATTTTGATCGTGCTTTTTTCTCTTACCAATATGCTTAATCTAGTTGTAGTCAGCTGGATATTGACAAAACTCTTTGCATTATCTGTTATCGGTTTTTTAATAATTTTCCAGCCGGAAATAAGAAGGGGCTTAAGCAAAATCGGGCAATCATATTTTGATCTGCTGTTTCCTATTCCGGAAGAGGGAGTTGTTAATAAGGTCTGTCCTGCTTTGATTAGCCTGGCCCAGAAAAGGATCGGGGCGCTTGTTGCTTTTGAAAGGGGTGTGGGGCTTAAAACTTATGCTGAGACCGGAGTAAACATTGATGCAGGTGTTAGCTCGGAGTTATTGAATACAATTTTTACTCCGTTGGGGCTTCTGCACGACGGAGGAGTGATCATATCATCCGGGCGAATCGTGGCAGCCGGATGTATCTTTCCTCTTTCACAGAATCTAAATTTGGATATAACTTTCGGTACGCGCCATAGGGCGGCACTGGGCTTAAGCGAAGAAACAGATGCGGTGATAGTTATGGTCAGCGAAGAAACGGGAAAAATATCAATAGCCCAGGGCGGTGAATTTATTGATAATTTTGAGGGCAATGATTTTAGTTTTGTTTTAAAGAATATAATGCAGCAAAAAGAAACTAAAAAACCTCTTCTTTATAATTGGAGAAAAAAAAGCAGTGAATTCAAAAAAGATAGCGCATAAAAAAATCGGGATGAGGATTTTCAGCCTTATCCTGGCCATAGTTGTATGGTTTTATATTAATTCTGCAGTCAGAGGCGGGCCGCAGGCTTATAAGGACTTAAAAGACGTAGAGATACAGCTTATGGGAGAACAGCTGTTTTTAGGTAAGAATGTTGTTGCGGTTGAGATGGAACGCAGCGCTATAAATCTGCGTGTGAAAGGGCCGAGCAAAGTCATTGAGCAGCTGACGCGCACGGATGTCATTGCTTATGTTAATATAAGCGGTTTAAGGCCCGGAAGAACTTACTCTCCTGTCGTAAATTTTATCTTGCCTCCTAAAATTGAAATCATAGGCGCTCCCGCTTTAGTACGCGTCGAAATCAAGGACAAAAATTTATAATGGAAAAGGATAAATTGTTTGGTACAGATGGTATCCGAGGAGAATTCGGGGAATGGCCGCTTACAGAAGAAGTAGTCTATAATATCAGCCTGGCTATAAGCGCATGGATCAGGAAAAAGCATAAAAACAAAATTAAAGTAGTTATTGGTAAAGACACCCGCAGGTCAGGCTCAAAGATAGAACAGATTTTAGCGAGCGGCTTTAAAAGGGCAGGGGTTAAGGTTTATTCGGCAGGCGTTATCCCTACTCCGGGATTAGCATATCTTACCAATACAATGGATGTTGAGCTTGGGGTGATGATTTCTGCCTCACATAATCCGTGGCGGGACAATGGAATAAAATTCTTCAAGCATAACGGGTTCAAACTTTCCGAAAAAGAAGAGCGGGCTATCGAACGCATAGCTTTCCCTTTGATTCTGGGCAAGAATACAAAACCAAGAATAAATAAAATAACACTTCAGAAAACCTCCCCAGAAACTTATATGGAGCATTTAAAAAACTGTGTAAAAGGACTGGACCTGAGCGGAAAAAGAATTGTAGCTGATTGTGCCAACGGAGCTGTTTCTGATTATGCACAAAGGTTATTTGAGACTTTTGGCGCAAAAGTTTTTGTTATAAACAACAAGCCGGACGGATTAAATATTAACCTCAATTGCGGTTCTCTGCATCCGGAAGGAATGGCGGATATGGTAAGGGAGAAAAAAGCAGACATAGGGTTTTCCTTTGACGGCGACGGAGACAGGGTTATCCTCAGCAATGAAAAAGGCAAGGTCCTGGATGGTGACTTTATTATGTCACTTATAGCGAGGCATTTTTTGCAAAGAAAATGCCTGCGTAATAGTACTGTTGTAGCAACTTCAATGAGTAATTTCGGATTGGAAAAGTTCCTGGAGGCGATCAATGTCCGTTTGATACGGGCGGATGTCGGTGATAAGTATGTGCTTGAGGAACTGATAAAGAATAAGGCGAGTTTTGGCGGAGAACAGTCAGGGCATATTATTTTTCTTGAGCACGCAACAACCGGAGACGGAATGCTGAGTGCGCTGGAGGTTTTACAGGCCATGCAAAGGGAGCAGAAAAAAATAAGCCGACTTTCTGCAGGACTGAAGAAGTATCCTCAGCTTATAAAGAATGTGCGTGTAACACACAAGAAGGATTTTAAAAAGATGCCGGAAGTTCTGAAGAAAATCGTGGAAGCCGAGCAGAAGTTAAAAAATAACGGGCGGCTTGTTATGCGCTATTCCGGTACAGAACCACTGGCAAGAATTATGGTTGAAGGGCAGAATAAAAGAGAAATTAAGATGATCGCGGATTCTATTGCTTGTGCCATAGAGAACGAGCTGGGGGAATCAAAATGATACGGCTTGGAGTAAATATAGATCATGTGGCTACCCTCAGACAGGCCAGGCGTACGATCGAACCTGATCCTGTAGAGGCAGCAGCCATAGCTGAACAAGCCGGCGCTGACGGGATAACGGTGCATTTAAGGGAAGATAGACGCCATATTAATGATCGGGATGTGCGCTTATTGCGCAAGAATGTGCGCACGCGCTTGAACCTGGAGATGTCTGTTTCGGCTGAAATCGTTGATATCGCAAGAAAAATCAAGCCTGATCAGGCGACTTTAGTCCCGGAAAAGCGGCTGGAAGTTACAACAGAAGGCGGTTTAAATGTAGCAGGAAAAGAGAAAAAGATAAAAAGCGTCATCGCAAGCCTAAAAGAAAAAAATATACTTGTAAGTTTATTTATAGAGCCTGAAGAGAAGCAGATAGAATCTGCAAAAAACGTGGGGGCTGACTATATTGAATTGCATACAGGTGCCTTTGCCAATGAGATTTCGGCAAATGCGGTGAAAAAACAATTGCATAGATTGAGCCGGGCAGCATCTTATGCCAAAGAACTTGGAATGGGAGTTAATGCCGGACACGGCCTGACATATTTAAACACAAAGCTTCTGGTTGAGGCGATTCCGGAAATAGAGGAACTTAATATCGGCCACTCAATAATATCAAGAGCGTTAATGGTCGGATTGTATCAGGCGGTATCCGAGATGAAGGCAATCATAGACAGTGCCGCTATAGGTTAAAGCAGGGGAGTGGACATGTTTATAAGTTGCGGAACTGATATCATCGAAACAAAAAGGATGAGGGATGCGTTTAAAAGATGGAAAGATTCTTTTTTGAGGAGAATATTTACAAATAAAGAAATTGATTATTCTATGAAGCGGAAATTTTATTTTGAACATCTGGCAGCAAGATTTGCCGCAAAAGAGGCGGTATTAAAAGCTTTAGGAGACGGGTTTTCAGTGGCTAATTTGAAAGATGTAGAAATTATAAACGATAAGCACGGCCGGCCGGTTGTAACATTAAAACGGACAATGGAAAAATTGAGAAAAAAGAAAAATATTACGCAAATTTGTGTAAGCATGTCGCATACCCGTGATTATGCGCAAGCTACGGCCATTTTAGTCGGAAAAAAATGAACAGTAGTAAGGCCTTTGAGACTAAATTTTTAAAACGCAAATATGATGCCCATAAAGGAGATTTTGGGCATGTTTTTGTATTGGCTGGATCGAGAGGATTAACCGGAGCTGCAGTTTTGTGTGCAAAAGGGGCATTGCTCAGCGGGGCGGGGTTAGTAACTCTGGGTATTCCCGAAAGCCAGTATGCTATCGTATGCCGAAAACTTACGGAAGCGATGACGCTGCCGTTGCCGGAAACAAGACAGGGAAGCTTGTCTTTAAAGGCATTTTCGCTAATAAAAAAATTTTCTAAAGATAAGGATGTTATAGCTATCGGTCCCGGGCTTTCAAGGGACAAGTCAACTCAAGAGTTAGTTCGAAAAGTCATTAGCAGCATAGATATCCCCATGGTTATAGATGCGGACGCATTGAATGCTCTTGTCGGGCACCTTGATATTCTAAAGAAACGTAAGGCTCTGACGGTAGTTACCCCTCATCCGGGAGAAATGGGCCGTATTTTAGGCCGAAAAACAAGCTATATACAGAAAAATCGGAGAATACTTGCAAAAGAGCTTTCAGATATGTATAATATCGTAACTGTATTAAAAGGTCACAGGACTTTAGTTGCTGCCGAACCAAGAGGAAAAATCTTTGAAAATTGGACGGGAAATTCCGGCATGGCTAAAGGCGGCAGCGGAGATGTGCTTACAGGGATTACAGCCGCATTTCTTGGGCAATCAGGCAATGCATATGAGGCGGCAAAACTAGCTGTTTATGTGCATGGACTGGCTGCTGACCTGGCCGTAAAATATACAGGGCAATTAAGTTTACTGGCGACGGATATATTAAATAAACTGCCGGTTGTTTTGAAGAAACTAAGCGGTGAGGTAAAATAGAAATTTTGCTGGCGTGGCTCAACGGTAGAGCAGCTGATTTGTAATCAGCTGGTTGGGGGTTCGATTCCTCTCGCCAGCTCCATTTTAAAAGGCAAAAGGTAAAGGGAAAAAGGATAAAGTAAAATAATTTTTTACTTTTCCCTTTTCACTTTTTACTTTTGTTTTTCGGGCAGGTGGCCGAGTGGAAATGGCAGCAGACTGTAAATCTGCCGGCGACGCCTACATAGGTTCAAATCCTATCCTGCCCACCATTTTCTGAAAAGTTTCTTTACAGAAACTTTTTCCGATGAGGGAAAACGTAGTTTTCCCCTCTCGGCGCTTCGCTGTCACCCCTTTCCAAAAGGAATAGGGTTTATCAAGAAGAAGGAGGAATATTATCCTCCCTCTTCTTAAAAACAATACCCTTCTAAAAAGGAGGAAAGGATTTGAAGCAAATGAACGGAGCGACCTTATGGGAGCTCAAATTTGCAGGATTGCAAATTTAGTGAGTGCGGGGGGCCTGCGCAGAGAAAAATACGATGTTTTGAACGTAGTAGGCAAATCCTATCCTGCCCACCATCTTTAGAAGTTAAAAGGCAAAAGGCAAAGGGTAAAAGGGAAAAGAACATAGCAAAATTATTTTTTACTTTTACCTTTTTACTTGTTACTTTTGACTTGATTTTGCGGGAGTAGTTCAGTGTTTAATAAAGACTTAATTTATGGAGCATAGTGACATAAATCAAGTGTCTGAATTAAATCCCGCCGATTATGTTAATGGCGGGGGTAGAACACTAGCCTTCTCCCGCAGGAAGATGCGGGATAAAATTCGACCAAACAATTTAAGTTCGCTTTGCTCCTTAAACTGTGGTCTCATTTTACAAGCTTCGAAAGATCTATATGCGGTTAAGCAAAATACGCGGGAGTAGTTCAGTGGTAGAACACTAGCCTTCCAAGCTGGTTACGAGGGTTCGATTCCCTTCTCCCGCTCCAATAATAAACCCCGAAAATTTCGGGGTTTTGTTTTTTTAAGGGGAATCGAACGCGCAGTGAACGGAGCGACCTATGGGAGCTCACTTTTGCAGGATTGCAAAAGTAGTGAACGCAGGGGAGCCTACGCAGCGACCAACAGGAGGTTGGGAGTGTAGTAGGGCGATTCCCTTCTCCCGCTCCAAATAAAAAACTCCACGATTTATAGTATGTGGAGTTTTGTTATTTTCGCAGGGGGAAACGAAGTTTCCCCCTAGCGACGCTCCGCTGTTACCCCTTTCCAAGAGGAATAACTCTTAGTCAAAGAAGAAGGGGAATTATACCCTTTTTCGGTGTCCACTAAAACAGGGGAAGTTCATATTGTCCCCCTCTTCTTTAAAAATCTATACCCCCTAAAAATGTGTGGCTTTGCCACGCTAAAATGGGGAATCGAACGCGCAGTGAACGGAGCGACCTATGGGAGCTCACTTTTGCTTGGGTTTAAAAAGGAAAACAAATTCGGATATCTCAAAATAATTCGAAGGAAAATCATATTCTTTCTCCAGGGAAAGCTGTTTTATGCTATGCGAAAAGGCTGAATCATCAGGAAAAGGCGGGACCTTTTCACCCGAAACAACCATGATATAGTCAAAAAATGTAATATTTTCCTGATCGCTCATAGTATCCGTTAACTCAATTATTTTCCAGTCCTTCCTGTACAGATCCGCGGCGGCAGAAAAAATAGGGATAAAATGAAGAGCTTTATCTTTTGCAATGATACCAAGTTTGAGACCGCCGGACTTTTGATCGGAACTTAAATCAGCAAATAATTCATTATAAGCAGGGCATTTTTGAGGAGCTAGTATTTTTCCTGTAAAAATTTGCTTAAGCCAGGGATTTAGTGAATTACGCTCCTGAAAACTGAGGGTCGTGCATTGCAAAGTCAAAAATAAAAGCATAAAGCTGACAATGCTGTTTCTTAATGCTTTGTTTTTCAGCCTTAGGCAGGAGGAAAGTACGATAACTACTAAAGGCAATACAGGCAGGATCCATTCTAATTCCTCGCTCAAATTGCTCTTAGGCAGAAGTATGATTATGCCTAAAGGGATGAGGATCGTAAAAAATGCTGTTTTCTGCAGAAGTTTGGCAGAGCGGATCAGTATCAGAGTGAAAAGAGCGGCAAATATATAATTGCCTCCCAGTGCCTGGGCAAAAATTCCCTTGCCGTAAAATTGTATTTTGTTTAACAATCCGGTTGAGCCGATATCTGCGGCAAAACTGCGGGTCAGATGGTTATGCAGAACGTCATAATTGCCGTAATAGATCAGGGTTATTGATAAAAAAGCCAGCAAAAATAACAGGAAATTCTTAAGCCTGATTTTTAATTTCAGATTATCTTTGCTGCGGTCTGAGTATGTTTTGGCAAAGAACCAAATAATGATGCCGGATAAGGGGATTGCCGCTGTAGCGCGTGTTAACATGCTTACTGATGCGGCTAAAGCACATAATAAACTGAACTTTCTGTTCGTAAAAAAATGCGAGCGTAAGAAAAGATAAATGGTCATGGAAATAGTTGCGATCAAAGTTGTTTCCAGGTTAAAGTTTCTGCTGTTTGTAATATTGAAAGGGGCGACAGCGCACAGATAAGCGGCCAAGATCCCGGCATCTCTTCCAATTAAAATACGCGCATTCTTGTAGGTAAAAATTATCAAAAGACAGGAAAAAAAGGCGGAGCTGATATATACGGCTTTAAATCCAAACCATGGGAAAGCAATCAGATAAAAGAACAATGAGGCATAGTAGTAGAAAAAAGGATAGTCATAAACAATGAAGATCAGGTTATGGATATAAGACTTGTTATCTTTATAATAATAAGGATGCTTGTCCGCGCGCAGTATTTTCCAGGCGATATTCAGTTTGTTTAAGTGCGAAAAGGTATCTTTGCCCTGAGGCAATTCATTCTTTGCATGCCAGAGGCCATTAAGGCAAAGCACGCAAACAATAATCATTGCTAATAGTATTAAATATTTTAGTTTTAGATTTTTTTGAAAATATAATGTTAGCGGGATTTTCATGATATAATCAATCATTCCTTTTATTAAGTTGCGGTCAGTTTTATTTTTTTAATAAAAAAACAAGTTCAGAAAACTCATATAATCCTGTAGATTCAAAGCTGTAGGTTCCTTTTAAAATCCGGCAGCCTGTTATCTTTAGTAAACGCGGGAAGTTCTCAGCAGAGTGAGTTGTGTTTTGTTCAGTATATATTATGTAATCGAATTGCGATGATTTTTCTTTGAATTTCTCCGGAAAAGTTTCCTGGGAGATTATTTCCCAGTTAATTTTGCTCAAGTGTGCTTGCGTTTCAGAATTTGCCGGAAAAATCGCGCCTTTTTCTGACATAAGCCCAATGATCAGTTTTTTGCCATGGCTTTCCTTTAATAAGTCATCAAAAAGGTCTTTGTAAGCAGAGCTTTTAACCGGAGGTAATCCTCCTGCGCTCAACAGGCCCAAGCCATGGGGGTTGCTTGCAGCAGGCAGGAAAGATATACAGACAAACTGAATAGTTAGAAATATTATTAAAAAGCAAACCGTAAAATAGCGCAGTGCTTTTTCTTTGATCGATAAAACAAAAAAGGAGATGCTCAAGGCTATAAAGGGAAGTATCGGCATAGCATATTCCAGCTGCTCGCCTATACTTTTCGGGAGGATCACAGTAATAAAAAGTGGAATGGCTACACAAAAAAGTGTAATTTTTTGTATCTTGCTGGCTTTTGTTTTGAACGCAAAATAGATAGTGACTAAGAAAAATAAACCAAGCACAATCCCTAATTCCTTGAAAATTAATCCATGCAGATAAAAATAGCACCGGTTGAGCATTTCGCCCCAGAAAAGATTCGGGTCAACAGCTCTTATAAAAAGCCTTTTTAAAACAATCCTGTCTGAATAGTAGATAGAGGATGTCGGGATAAAAAAAATCAGGAATAATAAAAAGTCCGCGCCTAGTTTTTTCAGGCCATGCTCTTGATCGGACGTCCGCCTTTCAAATAAAAGCCAGATTATATACCCAAATAAAAAAACTAAAGAGTTATATTTCATGAGTATAGCCGTCCCGGCCGCTAAGGCTGTTAAAATTAGATATTTTTTATTCTTAAAATTTTCTGATTTTAGGAAAAAGTAAAACATGGCTAATGTAAAGGCACTTGTGGCTATTTCCAGATTGTATTGTCTGCTTGTTGCTAATTTCAGCGGCATGAGAGAACATAAGCATGCGGCAAAAAGCCCGGTATTTTTACTGAAATATAAAGAGCCTATTTTATAGCAAAGAAGGATTGTTAAAATGAAGCATGCGGCAGATAAAGCATAAACAGCTTTAAAGCCGAATAGAGGGAAAAATAACTGATATAGCAATGTTCCGAGATAATAATAAAGCGGGGGGTTCTCATAGGAAATAAAAATCAAGTTGTATATATAAGAATGGTCTTGTTTGTAATAATAGTGTCTGTATTCATGCCCCAGGAGACGAAAAAGATTCGAGGTTCTGTTTAAATGATATGAAGTATCGCGCCCTTGAGGCATTTCGTTGTTATGATGCCAGATAATGAGTATTGCCAGATGAAATGCGATTAAGATCAGTAAAGCGGTTAAAATTCGAGAACTTGGTTTCATATATACAATATTAATAAAAATTGAATGCGCTAAGTGCTTGATTGTTTTAGTTTAGGTTTAACTATGTAACATATTAATACGTAAAAATTAAAATGTCGAGTGTAAAAGAAATCTGTGATTACAAAGTAATTGTATTTTAGGATTCAGTTAGTTATCATGTAATCTGAGTGAAGAGCTTTTAAAGAAGAAAGAGGTGAGGAATGTCAAAAAGTATTGTATATTTTCAGCCGGTCGCTAATTCCAGGGATAAAGTGCAGGTAGCGTCTTCGTTCAAAAGTCTGATCAAGAGCAGCGGGCTTTTAGACAATTTCAGGAAAGGGGAATTAGTACCTGTGAAAATTCATATGGGTGAAAAAGGGAATACCGGTCATGTCGATGCAAGGGTCGCTAAGATGGTTATTGATAAGTTAAAATCAAAAGCAGCCAAACCTTTTATAACCGAAACAAATGTTCTATATCAGGGCAGCCGCGTTAATGCCGTGGACCATCTGATGCTGGCATCAGTTCATGGATTTGATCCTGTTTCTTTAGGCGCGCCGGTTATTATTGCTGACGGCCTCTGGGGTGAAAATGCCATGGATGTAAAAATCAATAAAAAGCATTTTGAGGCAGTGAACATCGCCAGGCCGGTAATGTATTTTGATTCGATCGTAAGTATCGCGCATGTTACCGGACATCTTTTGACCGGTTTTGCGGCGTCTTTAAAAAATATGGGGATGGGGCTTGCATCGCGAGCTGGAAAATTAAGGCAGCACTCAAATATAAAACCGCATGTAAGGACAGAAAACTGTACATTCTGCAAGCGCTGTATCCGGCACTGTCCGGTTGAGGCCATAATCGAAAAACAGGATAAGGCGTTTATACAGCCTGATGTGTGTATTGGGTGCGGAGAATGTATAGCGGCTTGTAAGTTCGGGGCGATCGCCGAGGATTATGGAGAGGATGCAATGATAGTCAGTGAAAAAATTGTGGAATATGCCTACGGTGTTCTGCTTAACATAAAACAAAAAGTATTTTTTAATTTCGCTTTGCATATTACCAAAAACTGTGACTGCATGGCCAAGGATGAGCTATTTATCGTTCAGGACATCGGAATATTCGCATCAAGTGATCCTGTGGCATGCGATAAGGCGGCAGCGGACATGGTTGTAAAACATGCAGGCGAGGATATTTTTAAAAAAGTATTTCCGCAGGCTGATTTTTATATGAATCAGCTGGTATATGCAGAGGAGATCGGGCTGGGGAAAACGGATTATGAGCTTGTGAGTGCGTGATGAATGATATGGAAGAAAAGAAGTTTAAAAAAATATTCGGAATAAGCCGCGATGATGTGGGAGAGGTACTTTTAATAAGCCCGTTTTTTCACGTAAAGCTTTTGGCATCTGAGTTAAAGCAGAAAACATTTTTTAAAGGCATGATCTTTCATGGACTGAATGGATTTTATAAAAATAAAAAAGTAACATTTGTAAATACGGGCATGGGACAAACTTTAGTAGCGGATTGTGTTTTGGCGCAGAGACCTGAAAAAATAAAAGCAGTAATTTTTCTCGGGGCTGTCGGGGCTGTTAAAGATCTGGATATTGCCGATATAGTTGTTATTAGTGAAGCGCTTTTCGATACTCAATACCACAGTCAATTCGGAATAAATTTTAAAGAAGGAGAACAGAATAAATTTTATCCTGACATGCAGCTGCTTCAATGCGGTTTGCGTATTGCAGGCGAAAAAAAATATAATTTAAAACAAGCTAATGTTATCAGCATTCATTCCCTTTGGGACCAGCCGGAGCAAAGAGCTAAAGAACTGGCTAAAAATGGGGTGCAAAGTGTTGATTTGGAATGTGCTCTTTTTTATGCTGCAGCCAGGGAGAAAAAGATCAGATCCATTGCTTTTTGCTTTGTCAGTGACAATATAGTTTCACGGCCATTCTGGGGGAAATTCTCCATGGAAGAAAGATTGAAAATGAAAAACAAAGCTTCTGAAGCCGTTAGCCTGGGACTGGAATTAGGGCTAAAATTGATGTGACGGCAGCCGGTCGTGTGCAAATTTAATACCAGATATTGTGCTTGATACAAGACAAAACCACAATAAAAACCCTTCTTTTTCTGATATAAAATATTTTCTTTTGCCATATATTGTGTTAACATAACATGCAGTATCCCAAATATAGTATGAAATCCTTTAAAAAAGCTAATTTTTACTTGACATTTTTTGCCTTTAAAGTCATAATTAGTATTTAGATAACACCGCAGCTAGAAACGGCTGTTAACGAAGACGTTTTGACGGTAATTAGGGTGGCGTAGGATAGGGGGAAGTAGGGTCTATTTTCTCGGAGATATTGGGCCGCTTTTGGATAAAGAAAGTTTCAAAATTAAGAGGTATTGAAAAATTGGCTTTAAAATTTATACCAGTAAAGTTAAAGCTTTTTGAATCAGAACCGAAGTCAGCTCTGCACAGGTAAAAAGAGCGTTCGGTTTTTTCTTTAATTACGAGCAAACTTGTTATAGGAAAAAATGGTAAAGATGCGAAGAGATCTAAAATATATAAACAATGACGTAAAACTGCTGGTTTTGATGCTTGTCATAATATCTTTTGTTAATAATGCGGGTGCTGCGGAAGACAACTCGAATGAACCCACGGTTATTTATCAATCAAAACGTTCCGAACAGGAGAGCGTGGATAAAAAGGGTTATTATTCTCAAAAGATCCTGGATAATGAAATAGCTTTTCTGAAGGAAGAATTAAATAACCAAAAGAAGGCACAGGAAAAAGCACTGGCTGATCAGAAAGCAAAATATGAGGGGATGCTCAAACAACAGAAGGAAGTATTTCAAAAAACAATAGAAGAGTCGTCCTATCCGGTTATAGAAGGCCTTGAAAAGAAACTGCTCAAGACAGAGCAGGATCTCGCCGATCAGAGAAAGGCTAACGAAGAAGCGCTTATTCAAAAAGAGCTTGAGTTCAGTATGAAAATTAAAACATTATCCGACCAGTTTGAGAGAGTGGTCGCTGAGGCGGCTCAAAAGAAAGAATCTCTTCAACCCGGCAAGGATGATCAAAAAATAAGAGAACTTACGGCAAAAGTAGACAGCTTGAACGAAAAGCTGAAAATAAAAGATAATCTGCATGAGGAAGTCCTAAAACGTAAAGAAAAGGAATATAACGATCGTTTGCAGACGATAATTGATGGGTCAAAAAGCGCTGAAGACCGTGAGCAGGAAATAGGAAACGCCGGGGCGGCGATCGTTCAGAGGGACTCTCAGATAAGAGTGTTAAACCAGAGAGTAAGTGATCTCAACGAAAAATTAGAAAAACAAAGCAAAGTATATGATCAGGAATTGGAAATAAAGGAAAAAGAATATAAGCAAAAGCATGCGGATCTGGAGGAAACATATAGAATCCGTTCAGAGCAGGAAGTAAAGGTTTTAGAGGATAAACTGAATAAGAAATATGCTCAGCTTGATGAAATTATCCGGAACAAGGAAAAGATATATGCTGAGGAGATTTTTAAAAGAGAGCAGGAGATTGAAAGAACAAAAAATCAATCTCAGGAAAAGGAAATAACACTGCGGCAGATGACAGCAGACAAAGAACTTGAGCATGGCCAAAACATAGAAAAAGAAAAACAAAAATACGTAGAAGAAAACGAGGGCTTAAAGAAATCATCAGAACAATTAAGAATGTATATTGTAAAACTGAAAGAAGAGCTGCAAACAAAGTCGATCATTGTATCTGAGAAGAATAACCAGATTCTAATATTGAACAAGAAGCTGGCTCTTTATTCCGGGGAAGAAACAAACGAGGCGTATAAGATTTCAAACATCGTCAAAGAAGAGCTTGATAATGTTAAAAAAGAGAACAAAAGACAAAAGGAAGAGCTCGATGATCTTAAAAATCAGTTAGCGGAACAAAAGAGCACCTTAGAAACAAGATTGGCCAAACAGAACAAAACGATAATGAATCTGCAAAGGGATGCAGAAGCGGAAATACTGCATAATTCTTTTGAGTGGGAAAAGAAACTGCGTATTCAAGAGGCTAAATATATAAAGCAGATAAGCTCTCTGGAGAAAGAAAATGAAAAGCTTAAAAGCGACTATGAGAGAAAGATTGAAAAAGTTTCTGATCAATTACGCAATCAAATAGATAAAGACGAAAAGATAAAGAATAAATTGAGCGGGGTTAAAAAGAATCAGATGGATATGCTTGAGGAAATGCTTTTAAGCAAGGCAACGATGATGCAAAAGGTGTCGCCTGATTTTAAAAGAGCGCAGAAAGAGCAAGCGGAAGCATATTTTAAAAGGGGCATGAACGCTATACTGAACAAGGATTATGCGCGCGCTAAATACGAATTAGAAGAAGTTTTATTAATTGAGCCGGATAATCAAATGACGATTAATATGCTGGGGAGTATTAATTTTCTGCTTGAAAAAAAATAAACATAATCAATTAATTCAGATTTTTAACAAAAAGGGGGTAAATAGTTATATGAAAACATCCATCACACATGGAGAGCATATTTTATCGCTTAATAGAAATAAGATCTTTTTTCCTGAAGGCATAATCGGATTTGAAGAGCATAAAAAGTATAGGATTGTAAACGAAAAATCCAAGGAACCGTTTTTTTGGCTGCAATCACAAAAGAACCCTGAAATAAATTTTATTATAATCGATCCTTTAGAATTTAAGACTGATTATAAGCCTGCATTGTCAGAGCTGGATAAATTGGCATTACAGATAAGCGATGTTAACGAATGTTTGTGTCATGTTATTGTTTGTGTACCGCAGGGCTCAGACCAGATAAGCGCCAATTTGCTGGCGCCGCTAATGTTTAATAGAAAAAAAAATATATGCAGACAGGTAGTTTTGCAAGAACAGGATTATTCGATACAACACTTAGTTTTAGATGAAATGCTTAAAAAAATAGAGGATAAAAATGTTAGTTCTTTCGCGCAAGCCAAATGAAAGTATAATTATCGGGGATAATGTTGAAATAAAGGTTGTAGAAGTACGCGGTGAACAAGTTAAGCTGGGAATAACTGCTCCGCGTGATATCCCTGTTCATAGAAAAGAGATATACGAGTCTATACAGAAGCAAAATTTAAATGCGGTGCAAAAAAAACATACTAATTTAGATAAATTATCAAGTATATTTAAGAAGAAAAAAGATTCTGCCTGATAAATAGAACATCACAAAAGCTGCCTTTCTTTGCCTGAATTTCACAGGCATTCTGCGAATATTTAAAATCAACCAGAGGTAAAACTACGCTTATATGGTATTTGTTTTTGGAGATTCGGAAAAGGGAAAAGCCGGATTTAATTAAAATAGATCTGAGCGATTTTCAGCTTGATTATTTTTCCCTGCGTTTTATTGTAAATAGAACAAGCTCGGATAATGTCTTCGTCCCGTGCCTTTGAGGCAATTGAGTTTTCAAAACAAATCAGTTTTAAGGTGGAATTACTTATGGTGCATCTTTTGTTTGAAGAATTACAGGAAATTCTGTTTTTCTTTGATCGATCGGATGAATTAGAATAGTTTCTCTTGCTCGGCATCTTTTTTTACCTCCCTGTAAATGTAAGATGACTCCTTTCATTAAAATTATGATAACATAAGCGTTTTTTTATGTCAAGTCTTTTATTTGTAGAGGTTAATGACTATTTAATCTTCTTATCGGGGCGTGACTAGTCCAGGGCATAATAGCATCCATGGTTTGTCTTGACATGAAAATATTTTTACTGTAACATCAATTATATAATTATGTTACGAAAAAGAGACCCAGATACATTTAAGAACTATCTGCAGGATGATTCTGGAATGAGCGCTGGAAATGCCCAGGAGATTACTTTCCCGCAGACAGAACAAGAGGCACTTGCTTATTTCAAGGAAGCAGCCCAGAAAAAACTCCGGTTACCATATCCGGAGCCGGGACCGGTATAGCAGGAGGGAGAATCCCTTTCGGAGGTACTATCCTGTCAACGGACAGACTAAAAAGGATACTGGATATCCAAAAGTTTAACGGCAAGCCGAGAGGAACCACAGTTATAGAACCGGCTGTGAGTATTGAGCAAATATGCAGTTCTGCGGCCAAACTTGGACTTACTTATCTGCCTGACCACACGGAAAAAATGCTTTTCTAAGCGGTACGGTAGCTACCAATGCTTCGGGTGCTAAGGGCTTTAAATACGGCTCCACACGAAAATATATTCTGGGGTTATATGTTATTCTGCCTACCGGTCAATCGATCAATATTAGAAGAGGCATTTACACGATCAGAGAAAAACTTTATATTCCGGTTCAAAGCAGCACCCCCATATCCGGCATGTTTCCCAGCTACTGCTTGCCTAAAGGAAAAAATGCGGGAAATGGCTGTTATTAAAAAGACTATTGACCCGGATCTGATTTTAAATCAAGAAACGATATTTGAGAAGATATTTTAAAGCAGCTTTATTAAGATGAATTTTTTTAGTATAATAGTCTAAGAGTCAAATTTTTAATCCTGTGTAGAAGGGCGGTATAAAATGACGGCAAAAAAAAGTGACGAATGTTTGATCGGGCAAAGGATTTTGATTACAATAGCTGTTCTCGTGCTTGTGCGGGTGCTCTATTTTTTGCCGCTTCCAGGGGTTAATTTAAGTGCCGTGTTTAACTTTTATAAACAGCATATCCAGACCCAGGGCGGGGGATTGATTGATTTGATGGCCCTGCTGCATATCGGCAAGCTTCGTAACATATCTCTGAGTTCTTTAGGGATAATGCCTTTTATAAACGCATGTATAATACTTCAGATAATCAGTTTTCTGATCCCGGGACTTAATGAAAAGTTTTTTTATGAAAAAAACGGACGCTCTAAAATGATGTCCGCTACTGTAATTATTGCTTTTATATTGAGCGTGTTTTATGGTTATCAAGTCAGTCAGGACCTGGAGCTTTTGAATAAATTCCCCGGTTTTAATCTGCTGATTTTTACGGGATTGATTTTTCAGATAACTACTATTCTTTCCCTATGCTCAATGGCGCTTATTTTTATTATGCTTACTCAGGTTATAAATAAATATGGTTTTGGTAATGGGGTAGGGATTATTTTTTCAGTAGAGGTAATAATAAGACTTATTTTTGCGGCAGATCAATTGGTTGTTTTCTGGGGTAGGAACATAATCGGCATGGAACATCTGATTATCTTTAGCGGTGTCACAATTGCTTTTATATACTTTGCCAGAAAAATTACCCGAATTGTAAATAGAATAGACCTGTGCACCGAGAATAATGAGTATTTTTATATTTCTATCAGGCCTGTCTGGATGGGGATATGGCCTCTGATTATTGCAGAAATATTCTTCTCTTATTTTGAAGTTTCCTTTAATGCCGTTTCATTTTTTATGTTTTTGATAACCATTGTTTTCTTTACACTTGTTTATGCCAAGATAATCTATCAGCCAAGGCGTTTTTATGAACTTATTTTAGCTCATAAGTGTAAAATGAAAGAAGTAAAGAGTAAGAAGATAATCGACTATTTAAATGCTTCGATAACTAAGACAATAGCATTAAGCGCGATCTTGTTTATTGCGATTTATTACCTTCCGGTAATTTTACCCCTGATCCTGAAGATTTCCTTCATGAGCGCAGGTATTTTCGGTACTTTCGGTCTGATTATTCTTGTAGGAGTGTATCATGATATCAAAAGACAGCTTAAATTTTTCCGTAAGATTCGCAGCCTTCCGCTAAAGCAATGGTCTCTTTTGGATATTGTAAGCGATGAAACCGAGGCAGAGATTAAAAAGGCCTGTCTGAGAAGCAGAAGCATTATGAACGAGATAAAACCGTCTCATTTTAGCTGGGGCCTTCCGATACGAACTATTGCTTCAGGCTATTACCTGTATGTTCCGTTTGAGGATAAAATAAAGGCAGTGCAGGTGCTTGAACAAACAAAAACAGAGTGGATGAGTAAATCTCTCTAACCTGAATATTCATGTATATGCGTAGTAGAATTCAGCGTGAAATGCCCGGGTTAAATCTTAATTTGAATTTTTAAGATAACGGATTACTTTATCCAGATCTTCCTGTGTGTCTACGCTTACTGTTTCATGCTTTGTCTCCAGCACTTTGATCTTATACCCGTGCTCTAATGCCCGGAGCTGCTCAAGAGATTCTGCTTCTTCCAAGCGGGATGACTTTAGACCTTTAAAAGTAAATAAAAAGTCTTTGGTATAAGCATAAATCCCGATATGTTTATAAAGAGTAATATCCAATCCCTTTTTTTTTCTTAAGATGTTAGGTATCGGAGACCGGGAGAAATAAATGGCAAAATTTTCTTTATCTGTTATGACTTTTACTATATTGGGATTATTAAATTCTTTAACATCTGAGATGCGGTGCTTTAGTGTTGACATTACCAAATCCTTGTTTTCAAGCAGGGCATAGGCAACATCATTTATCATGGATGGGTGCATCAGAGGCTCATCGCCCTGTATGTTAACGATAACCTTGACGTCCAGATCAAAAACCACTTCAGTAAGACGCTCTGTTCCGGAGGAGTGATCTTTAGACGTAAGAACAGCTTTTCCTCCGAAATCCTCAACAACTTTTTTTATTCTCTCGTCGTCTGTTGCAACAATAACGTCATCTAAGACAGAGGCTTCCTTTGCCCTCTCATAAATATGCTGTATCATCGGCTTGCCTAATATGTCTGAAAGCGCCTTTGCCGCAAGCCTGGTTGAACCGTAACGCGCGGGTATAATACCGACAACATCCATAAGTACTCCTTGTATTAAATGCCGAAGTCAGCTTTTGTAAAAATTGATTCAAAATTACATTTATATTTTGCAATGTTTTCTTTCGCGCCTTCGCTTCTATCAACTACGGAAATTACGCGGACAATTTTACATCCGATCTTCTGCACAGCCTCAATAGCCTGAATTGTTGATGAACCGGTTGTAACTACATCGTCAATTATCACAACCCTGCTTGATCTTTTAAGTGCCGGTCCTTCAATCTTTCTTTTCATGCCGTGTTTTTTTTCATCTTTTCGTACAATGAAACCGTTTAACGGTCTGTTTTTTTTAAAACTTAAGGCCACAGTTGCTCCGATTATAGGATCTGCTCCGAGAGTTAATCCTCCTATGGCGTCAATATTGTCATCCTTTATCATATCCAGCAGAATATCCGCGATCAGATAAGCACCGGAACTCATAAGAGAGCTTATTCGTCCGTCAAAGTAAAAATTACTTGATTGTCCGCTGGAAAGAATAACGCGCTTGCGTTTAAAGGAATTTTCCTTAAGAATTGCAAACAGCTGCTTTTTTGCCTGAGCCATTTTTTTGTTCACTTTTTTCTCCCATATAAATTAAAATTGTGATAAAATATTTATAAAAATTATATCTTGATAAGCGATTTTCGTCAATAAATATTATAGTCAAACCTGTTTAGAACATGTTAAACTAAAAATAGTTAAGACAGGCATCTTTTTATAGTGCTATGGAAATTAAAACTCAGATTTTGCGGCATAAAACAAAAGGGGCAGGGGATATGGTTGATATTACGGCCGATATCCGGAAAGCCCTGGGAAACGCATCTCTTCAGGAAGGCCTGATCAGTGTGTTTGTTGTCGGTTCAACCGCGTCAATAACGTCTTTTGAATATGAACCTGGAATGATTTCAGATATGAGGGATTTATATGAACGTATTGCGCCCAGTAAAAAACACTATTTGCATAATGAGACATGGAATGATGCCAATGGCTTCAGTCACGTGCGAGCAGCGCTTCAGGGGGCCGGGATGGTGGTTCCTTTTCAAGAGGGGAATATGCTCTTGAGCACCTGGCAGCAGGTTGTTCTGACAGAATTTGACACCCGGCCAAGAGACCGGGAAATTATACTTACTTTTATAGGGGAATAAAAATGAGACATACTAAACGTATACTATTTATAACGGCATTGCTTGCTGCCGGGCTGTTTGCTGAGCGCACCGGTCTGTCTAACCAAAGTGCGTTACTGACGGCAAAATCCGCAATTGTTATGGACGCAAAAAGCGGGGTTGTGTTGTTTGAAAGAAATTCTAATTTGAGACTGCCTGCGGCAAGCACAGTCAAGGTACTGACGGCAATCATTACCGCCGAAAATCTGGACCTTGAAAAAAAATTGAGTGTCAGTAAAAGAGCTGCAGGAATAGCACCGAGCAAGGTGTACTTAAGCGAAAAAGAAAGTTACAAGACAAAGGATTTGCTTTTGTGTTTTTTGATGAGTTCAGCCAATGATGCGGGGGTCGTATTGGCCGAGGCCATGGCTAAAACAGAATATGAATTTTCCTTGCTAATGAATAAGAAGGCAAAATCCTGGGGCGCAAAGAACAGTTTTTTTCTTAATGCTACCGGATTGCCGGAATATAAAAAAAGACAGTATTCGACGGCTTATGACCTGGCTTTGTTTATGAGGAAATGCATCCAATATCCTGTGCTGACTCAAATGATGCAGAAAAAACATGCAAACATATCCGGCAGTGACGGAAAAGTAATAATATTACGCAATCATAACAAGTTTCTCTGGAGCACAACAAATGACTTGATCGGTAAAACAGGCTATACGCAAGGGGCGAAACACTGTTTTCTGGGGTTGTTTAGTAAAGGAAACAGGAAATTTATCGTGGCAATTCTAGGCAGCCGTAAGCCGTGGGATGATCTAGAATATTTAATAGGAAAAAAATATTGATTCTAACGAGATGTTATAAATACAGGAAATCATGAATCAATAAAAAATGCAGAAAAAAGAGGGCTTAAAAAATCAGCCCTCTATTTTTATAGCTTCCACGGGGCAGCTAGAGGCTGCTTCTTTTGCAGAATCCAGCATCTCCTCCGCAATAGAATTGCCGATCACAATAGCTTTGTCCTCTTCCATCTGGAACACTTCTGCGCACATATTAGCGCATAATCCGCATCCTACACAAGCGTCGGCATCAATTATTGCTTTCATAATGTCCTCCTGGTATAATCCTCCGTACATAAGCTGGATTATACCTGATTACAACGATTATTTAAAAGATTACAAAGATTAAACCATTAATCTTCGCACTTGGCAGCTTCTATTGCCAAAATTTATTAATAGCCCAACGTTATATCCTGACGTCTTTAGATGCGATATGACCTACAATTCAAATACAGCAGGAATATTGCCGACTAGGGCTTTAAGACATCCTACTGCTTCCTTGTTATAGCATGTCTTTAGTTTGCAATTGCCTTTATTATAAGCACAAAAATAAATTAATGCAAATATTTTTTACAAATTTTGGTACAATAAGATAAAAAGCGATGACTCTTTAAAAAAGGCGATTTCGCATATACCGAAATAAAACAGCGAAAATATTAAAAATATTAAAACAGGCATATCCTAAAGCAAGGATTGCCCTGAAATTTTCAACCGATTTTGAGCTTCTTGTGGCCACCATGCTCTCTGCTCAGTGTACCGATAAGCGTGTTAATATTGTTGCCGGTAACCTGTTTAAGAAATACCGATCTGTATCTGATTGGGCAAAAGCCAAATTGAGTATATTGGAAGCCGATATCCGTTCCGTAGGATTATTCAGGAACAAAGCAAAGAATATTATCGAACGGCTAACATTATCCAAGATAAGTTCAAGGAGCATATCCCGGATAATATGGCTGATTTAGTTAATTTGCCGGGCATTGCCAGAAAAACAGCAAATATAATTTTGTCCAATGTTTTTTCAAAAAACGAGGGTATTGCCGTTGATACGCATGTGCAGCGCTTGGCTTTAAGAATAGG